>NZ_JBFUKK010000007.1:0-257702 GCF_056400885.1 Arthrobacter sp. P4_H3 | reverse complement strand
CGGGAGGCCAAACCGGCCTCCACTGCCAGCTCCGGGCCGGGCTCGCCCGCGAGGAACCGCTGCACCAAGGCGAGCTTGAATTCGAAGGAGTACGACTTCACCGGCCTGCTCACCAGCACTCCTTGCCCATGAATCCTCCACCGCCCATACAGCGCCCTGACCGGCACACAGGGCGCATCCAACAACCGAGCCGCCGCCCGATACCCGACGCCCTTCTCAAACAACGCTACAGCCGCCTCACGCTGCGCCTCAGCCAATGAACTACGTGCATGCATAAAACTGCTCCCCGAAAGCCGGAACTGAATTTCTCAGTCCAACTTCCGGGGAGCAGTTCATACTGGGAGAGCGTCCGAATATTTCGTGCGAAAAGTGAGAGAGGGTTGCCTCAGAGACTGCAGGAGCTGAGAGAGGGTTCCAACCTGCCCTCCCTCAGCTCCCGCGCTTAGGCCGAGGCCGCTCCGACCCTGGTACGTGCGGGCTCTTCGGTGAGGCGCCCCTGCTGCAGCCGGAACCGGCGGTCCGTCTTGTTGGCCAGTGCCCTGTCATGCGTGACCACCAGGATGGTGGTGTTGTGGTCGCGGCTGAGCGAGCTGAGGAGCTCGATGATGTGGTCACCGGTCTGCTCGTCCAGGTTGCCGGTCGGCTCGTCCGCGAGGATGAGTTTGGGCTCGTTGGCCAGCGCGCGGGCAATCGCCACACGCTGCTGCTCGCCGCCGGACAGGCGGTTGATGCGGCGCACGTGCTTCTCCGGATCCAGCTGCACCTGCTCCAACAGTTCCTTGGCCCGTGCAAGCCGCGCGGCCCTCCGGACCCCAGCGAACTCCATGGGCAGCATCACGTTGTCCACGGCGGACAGGTTGGGGATCAGGTTGAACTGCTGGAAGACGAAGCCGATGTCGCGTCGCCGGTATTCGGTCAGCTTGCCGTCCGGCATGCTGGCCAGGCTAACGCCGTTGACGACGACGTCTCCGCTGGTGGGCTTGTCCAGGGCACCCAGCAGGGACAGGAGCGTGCTCTTGCCGCTGCCGCTCTTGCCCACGATGGACGCGATCGTGCCCTGCTCGAGTTCGAAGCTGACGTCGTTGACGGGTTTGATGGTGCGGTCGCCGGACTTGAACGTGCGGACGAGATTCTTGACTTCGATCATGGCTACTCTCCTCGGAGGACTTCGATGGGGCGGATGCGGGCTGTCAGGAGCGCCGGGACCAGCGCACCGATGATGGCGACGCCGAACACTGCGGCGATGCCGGCGGCGATCACGCCCGGGGAGGCGCTCGCGGTGACGGTCGTCAGGAGCTGGGACGCTCCGCCGAACGGCCCCCCGGAGGGACCAGCGCCGCCCGGAAGACCGGCCCCGCCGCCGGGGAAACCGGCCGCCCCGCCGGGCATGCCTCGCCCGGTGGTTGCCGCGGTCGTCGTGGATGAATTGGAGCTGACCAGGGCGGACGCGATGCCGCCACTGGCGAAGGAGGCGACGGCGGCACCCACCACGCTGCCGAGCGCCACCAGGACCAGCGCCTCGAGGACGAACTGGAGTCCGATGGTGCGGTTGGGGGCGCCGATCGCCTTGAGCACACCGATTTCGCGACGGCGCTCGCGGACCAGCATCACCATGATCAGGAGGATGATCAGGCCGGCCGTGCCCAGTGCGGCGACGAACGCGATGAAGGAGATGTTCTTGACGCTGCCCAGGGAGCTGACGGCGGTTTCAAGGTTGCGCTGGCCCTGGGTGACGTCGGCCTTGTCGGTACCGAGGGCGTCCTGGAGCGCGGTCTTGGCGGCGTCCACGTTCTCCATGCTGTTCACCGTGACGATCATGGTGGACAGCTCGCCGGGCAGTTCAGCCAGCGTCTGGGCGGACGGGAGGGTGACGTAGAGGGCGTTGTTGCCGAACGTGGTGCCGGCATCGAACAGGCCGGCAACGGTGTAGGTCTGGTCATTGATGGTGAACGTGGAGCCCACCTTGAGGCCGTTCTTTTCGGCGAGCGTGGTGCCCAGGAGCGCGTTGGTTGACTCGGCGGTGTAGTCGCCCAGGCCGGAACCTTCGGTGATCGTCAGGGCCTTGCCCGTACTGTCCACCTCGGCGCCGATTCCGGTGGCGGTGATGGGCAACGACATGGTCCGCGCCGGCTGGGTGGTTCCGGTTGATCCGGTGCTTCCCTCGCTGGCCTGGTTGCGGTTGCCGAGCGTTCCGGCGTCGATGGCGGCGGTGAGGCTGGTGGTCAGCGTGGTGGTGGTCTGCCCGCCGGGTCCGCCCAGGCCTCCGCCGGGGCCTCCGCCAGGGCCGGCCGCCTGTGTTCCGGCTGCTGCCTGTGCCGCGGCTTCGGTTGAGTTGCGCAGGCGCAGCGCCTTGGTGCCGACCACGCCGGTCACGTTGGGTACGGCTGCCGCAGTGGCAGCCTGCGCAGCCGTGAGCGGCTCGCCGCCGCCTTCGAAGCCCTGGCCGCCGGCCGGGTTGACGGTCAGTACGGTGCCCACCGATGCGTTCAGTTCGGTGACTTTGGCGGCAACTGCCTGGTTGGCCACCAGCATGGACAAGGCCAGGCCGATTGCCACTGCCAACACCGCCACTACGGCCCCGGTCCGGACCTTGTTTCTGAAGGCATTGCCTACACTTCGGGCGAGGACGCTCACGGTACTCCTAGGATCTCTGGCCGGACGGGATGGCCGGCTGCTGATCCAACAGTGGTGCGCGTGGCTGTGCGGGAAACGGGCTGAAGCTATGTTTTCGCTGTGAACGCTGGGCTGCTGTGCGGTCCGGGGAACGCAAGAGCCCCGGTCCCACCCTGTCGGGCGGGCCGGGGCCTTTGACTTGCAGGCGCCGAAGCGCGGACTACTTGGTGATCGTCTACTTGGTGATCGGGCCGAGTACCGGATCGTCGACGTAGGCCGTCTTGACGTTCTCCTTGGTCACGATGACCGGATCCAGCAGGTAGGCCGGAACGGTCTTGACCGTGTTGTTGTAGGACTTGTCATCGTTGATCTCAGGCGTCTTGCCGGCCTGGATGTCCTTGACCATGGTGATCGCGTGCTCAACGAGCTTGCGGGTGTCCTTGTTGATGGTGGAGTACTGCTCGCCGGCCATGATGGACTTGACGGACTCAACCTCGGAGTCCTGGCCGGTGATGACCGGAAGCGGCTTGCCGGCAGCCTTGACGGACGTCAGGACTGCACGCGCCAGGGTGTCGTTCGGGGACAGGACGCCGTCCAGGGAAGCGGTGCCGTAGCTGCCGGTCAGCAGGGTGTCGGCCCGACGCTGGGCGTTCTCAGCCTTCCAGCCCTGGGTAACGGCCTGCTCGAAGGACTTCTGGCCGGACAGCACCTTCAGCGTTCCGTCGTCGATCTTCGGCTTGAGGATGCTCATGGCGCCGTCGAAGAAGACCTTCGCGTTGGCGTCATCCGGGGAACCGGCGAACAGTTCGATGTTGTACGGGCCGGAAGGCTTCTTGGCCTTCATGCCGTCCAGCAGCGCCTGGCCCTGGAGCTCGCCCACCTTGAAGTTGTCGTAGGCCACGTAGTAGTCCACGTTCTCGGTGTTCAGGAGCAGACGGTCGTAGGCGATGATGGTGGCGCCGGAGTCCTTGGCCTGCTTGAGCTGGGTACCCAGCTGGGCGCCGTCGATGGCACCTACGATGATGACTTTTGCACCCTTGGTGACCATGGCACTGATCTGGTTCTGCTGCTCGGAGACGCCGCCGTTGGCGAACTGGACGTCAGCCTTGAAGCCGGCTCCGTTCAGGCCGTCGTTGAACAGCTTCTCGGCCAGCACCCAGTTTTCACTGGTCTTCTGGGGGAGTGCGACGCCGATCGAGGAGTTCTTGGGGAATGCCTCGCCGCCGCTGCTACCACCCGTGGTGCCGGTTTCGGCGCGGCCGCAGGCAGTCAGCGCCAGTGCCGCAATAGCAGCGATCGCTGCTGCCTTTCCTGCTTTACCAATCATTTGCATTGCTTGGTTCACTTTCTTTAGATGGTGTGCGGAGAATCGTGGGGAAGCGCTCAGGCTTCCTTGCGGATGACGTCCTTCGTGGCAGTGGTCTCGTCCGGCTGCAGCTCGGTGCTGGTGCGGCCGAAGTTCTTCATCATCATGCCGATGATCGACTTCTTGCCCTGGGTCTTGTTGTAGACGTCGAAGGCGACGGCGATCAGCAGGACCAGGCCCTTGATGATCTGGGTGAGGTCTGCGCCGACGCCCAGGAGCTGCAGGCCGTTGTTCAGGACCGCCATGACCAGGCCACCGACGATCGAGCCGATCACGGTGCCCACGCCGCCGGTCACAGCGGCGCCGCCGATGAACACAGCCGCGATGGCGTCCAGTTCCCAGCCGACGCCGTCGAAGGGGCCGGAGGCGGTGGAGCGGCCAACGAAGATCATGCCGGCCAGGCCGGCCAGGATGGACATGTTCATCATCACCAGGAAGTTGACCTTCTTGGACTGGACGCCTGAGAGTTCGGCGGCGTGCCGGTTGCCGCCCACAGCGTAGATGTGGCGGCCGACGATGGTCTTGGACGAGATGAAACCGTAGATGATGACCAGGACGGCGAGGATCAGGCCGGGGATGGGGAACGACGTGCCCGGGCGGCCGGTGGCGAACAGGTACGTGGCGTACAGGATGGCGCCGCAGATCAGGACCAGCTTGAGGATCATCACCCAGGCTTCGGGGACCTCGGCACCGAGCGCGATGGCCCGGCGGCGTGAACGGACTTCACTGAAGACCACCCAGGCCACGGCCAGCAGGCCCAGGAGCAGGGTGAGGTTGTTGTACCCGGTGCTGGGTCCCACCTCGGGGAGGTAGCCCGAGCCGAGGTACTGGAAGTCGTTGGGGACCGGGATGGTGTTGGACTTGCCGACGAACTGGTTGAAGCCGCGGAACAGCAGCATGCCGGCAAGGGTGACGATGAAGGCAGGGATGCCCACATAGGCTGTCCAGAACCCTTGCCAGGCCCCGATCAGCGCCCCGAGGGCCAGGCCCAGCAGGACACCGGCGTACCAGGGGATGCCCCAGTCACGGATCGCCAGGGCCACGGCGACGCCGACGAAGGCAGCCACGGAGCCGACGGAGAGGTCGATGTGGCCGGCAATGATCACCAGGACCATGCCGATGGCCAGGATCAGGATGTAGGAGTTGCCGTTGAAGAGGTTGATGACGTTGCCCGGGGTGAGCGTGCGGCCCTCAGTGAAAATCTGGAAAAAGACGATCAGTGCAACCAGGGCGAAGATCATGCCGAATTGGCGGGTGTTTCCGCCAAAGAGCTTCTTGAGCGCGTTCATTGTTTCGGTCCTTGTGTCTGGAAGGTTCTGGAAGTATCCACAGGGTCAGGCCGCGGTCTTGCGGGCGGATGTCATGAGCTTCATCAGGCTTTCCTGGCTGGCGTCATCCTTGTCCAGGACTCCTGTGATGGCGCCTTCGAAGATGGTGTAGATGCGGTCGGAGAGGCCAAGCAGCTCCGGCAGTTCGGAGGAAATCACGATCACTCCCTTGCCCTGGTTGGCCAGCTGCTGGATGATGCCGTAGATCTCGTACTTGGCGCCGACGTCGATGCCGCGGGTGGGCTCGTCAAGAATCAGCAGGTCCGGGTCGGTGAACATCCATTTCGCGAGAACCACTTTCTGCTGGTTGCCGCCCGAGAGCTTGGCGACGCCTTCTTCCACCGAGGGCGTTTTGGTCCGCAGCGACTTGCGGTACTGCTCCGCAACGGTGAACTCCTTGTTGGGATCCACCACGTTGTGCTTGCTGATCTTCTTGAGGTTGGCCGCGACGGTGGTGGTCTTGATGTCATCGAGGAGGTTCAGGCCGAGGGACTTGCGGTCCTCCGTGACGTAGCCGAGTCCGCTGTCGATCGCCTGGCGTACGGTGCGGAGCGTGATTTCCTTGCCGTCCTTGTAGATATGGCCCGAGATGAACCGTCCGTACGAGCGGCCAAAGACCGAGCGTGCCAGTTCGGTGCGGCCGGCGCCCATCAGCCCGGCGAAGCCGACGATCTCGCCTCGGCGGACGAAGAAGTTGGAGTTTTTGCAGACCATCCGGTCCTGGATCTGCGGGTGGCCCACGTTCCAGTCCTTGACCTCGAAGAACACCTCGCCGATCTTGGGTTCGTGGTCCGGGAAGCGGGATTCCAGCGTCCGGCCCACCATGCCCTTGATGATGCGGTCCTCGTCAACGCCGTCGGCCTTCACATCGAGGGTCTCGATGGACTTGCCGTCACGGATGATGGTGATGGAGTCGGCGATCTGTTCGATCTCGTTGAGTTTGTGGGAAATGATGATGGACGTGATGCCGCGGCCCTTGAGCCCCAGCATGAGGTCCAGCAGGTGCTGGGAATCGGATTCGTTCAGGGCTGCCGTCGGCTCGTCCAGAATCAGCAGTTTTACCGACTTGCTTAGGGCCTTGGCGATTTCCACCAGTTGCTGCTTGCCGACGCCGATTTCCTTGATGGCGGTATCGGGATCTTCGCGCAGCCCCACCCTGGCCAGCAGCTCCGTGGACCGGGTCCGGGCCTCGGCCCAGTCGATCACGCCGCGCTTGGTGGGTTCGTTGCCCAGGAAGATGTTCTCCATGATGGACAGCTCGGGAATGAGCGCCAGTTCCTGGTGGATGATCACGATGCCGGCATGCTCGCTGGCGCGGATGTCCTTGAACTGCTGAACCTCGTTTTGGTAGACGATGTCGCCGTCGTAGCTGCCGTACGGGTACACGCCGGACAGGACTTTCATGAGGGTGGACTTGCCGGCGCCGTTCTCACCGCAGATTGCGTGGATCTCGCCGGCCTTCACCCGCAGGCTTACCTCGGACAAAGCTTTAACGCCGGGGAATTCCTTGGTGATGGAGCGCATCTCGAGAAGTATCGGATCGCTGTGCGTGGTCTGGGACGTCATATGCCCTTACGCCTCCAATGCATGACTTCGTTGTCCGCCCCGCAAACCGCAGGGCCGTCTGATGAAAAAGTAAACTGGATCACAGCCCTTGTCGTCAAGTCTTTAACGCAACAGCCAGATAACGAAACGATCAGGAGCGGCGTATTCCCGCATGCTGGAACACGAGTGCGGCAGCCCCGAGCGCCTCCGCCCGGTCGCCCAGCGAGGACATTGTCAGTGTGGTGGTCTCGCCGATCACGGGCACCGCATGGCGGACAAGTCCCCGTCGGATGGGGTCCAGGAGCAGGTCTCCCAACCCGGCCAGCGGACCGCCCACCACAATGACTTCCGGGTTGATGAGGTTGGCCACGTTGCCCAGGGCCCTGCCCACGGCCAGGCCTGCGTCGTCCACTACCCGCAGGGTTGCGGAGTCCCGCTCCAGCGCCTTGCGGACGATGTCTTCGGCGCTGAGCGGTTTCTCCTCGCCGCGGCTGAGGAGCTCGATCATGGTGGTTGTGGAGGCAATGGTTTCAAGGCATCCCCTATTCCCGCAGCGGCAGATGAGGCCGTGTTCATGGATGGTGGCGTGGCCGATTTCGCCGGTGATGCCCACGTTGCCGTAGTACGGGGCACTGTTGAGGATCAGGCCTGCGCCGATGCCCGAACCGATCTTCAGGAACATCAGGTTACTGATGCCACTGTGGGGTCCCCAGGTGACCTCGGAGAGTGCGCCTAGATTGGCGTCGTTGTCAACAAAGACGGGGAAATTCAGGGTTTCCTCAAGGTGCTGGAGGATGTTGATTCCCACCCACTCGGGGAGGATGGCGCCTTGGGCAACGGTGCCCGTGCGGCGGTCGATGGGGCCGGGAATTCCGACGCCGGCGCCCACCACGGCGCTGCGTTCCACGCCGCTTTCCTCCAGCAGTTTGGCCAGGAGGTCGACGGCGGCCCGGATGCCTTCGTCGGAGTGGTGGCCCAACGGCAGCAGCACCGACTCTTCGGCGATGATGTGGTAGCTCAGCGTGGCGAGGACCACCCGGAGGTGCCGCCGGCCGAAGTCGATGCCCACGGCGACGGCCCCGTTGCTGTTGAGCCGGACGTTGAGTGCGCGCCGGCCGGAGCTGGTGATCGGTTCCGTGGACGCCAGCCCGGCATCCTGCATGATCTTGACGATATTGGAGACCGTGGCCGTGGACAGGCCGGTCTGCCGGGCGAGTTCAGCCTGGGTTGACGGACCGTTCAGAAGGCACTCGATGATCCGTTGCTGGTTCAGGTGCCTCAATGCGGACTGTGAACCAGGATTCTTGGTTCGGCTCCTCGTTGAGCGCGGTGTTGAGGGCATGCAATGAAGCGTGCACCATCTGCACGGTTGTAGTCAAGAAGTTAACGCAAGATGCAATCACGGTGCCGGAGCGGCACCCACGGACGTTCCGCACTGCCGGCGGCGGATTCCGGGTGGAAATGCACCGGGACCACTGCAGTCACCCGTGACTAGGCTGGTAGTTACAGAGAGTCCGCGGGTTCCCGCGGGCATCCCGGAGACTTCTAGAGGTGGTAATGGTGCTGCTGGCGCTGATGCAGGCGAACTCCGCCGTGCTCGATGTGGAAGCCAACTGCGGCACGGTCAATGACGCCGCCCAAAGGGCCGCGGCGGCCGGGGCCCGGGTGCTGCTCACACCGGAACTGTTCCCCGTGGGTTACGCGCCCCTTCGGATCCGGGCGGAACTGGACCCCGCCAGGCTGCCATCCATCCGCCGGCAACTGGCCGACATTGCCCGGCGGAACGGCATCGCCCTGGTGTACAGCCTGCCGGCCGTCACCGCGGACGGCAGGTGGCAGATCACCTCCACCCTCGTGGACCAGGAGGGTGCGGAGCTGCTGAACTACGCCAAGGTGCACCTGTTCGGCGGGGAGGAGCGCAAGGCCTTCAGCCCTGCAACCGAACCTCCCGCCGTCGTGGACTTCCACGGGATCAGGACCTCCATGGTGATCTGCTACGACGTCGAATTTCCGGAGGCCGTGCGTGCTGCCGCAGTCCGCGGCGCCGAGCTGCTCCTGGTACCCACGGCCCTGTCGCAGGGGTTCGATTCCGTCCCGCAGGTCCTGCTGCGCGCACGGGCACTGGAGAGCCAGCTGACCGTGGCCTACGCCAATCATTCGGGCACGGAGGACGGCTGCGCGTTCCTGGGCGGCAGCGTGATCGCCGGTCCCGACGGACAGCTACTGGCCGGGGCCGGGGCGTCGCCGGACCTGCTGTTCGCCGAGGTCTCCGCGGCTGCCTCCCGGGCAGCGCGGGACGCCGTGCCGTACCTCCGGGAGCGCCGGCCGGACCTCTACCGTGACTGGGAAGCGCGCGGGCTAGGCGCGGGACGCGGGCCCGCGGCGGCAGGGGAAGGATCCGCGGCCGGAGGTTCGTCCACGTACTGAAGGGCGAACCAGAGCTCCGCACGCACCTGGGCCTGGTTGAGGTCGGTGTCCAGTTGCTCCGCGAGGGCATTGATCTGCCGGCGGACACTGTTGCGGTGGAGGCCCAGGGCCTTCGCCGTGGAGTCCCAGCTGCCGTTCTCACCGAGCCAGGTCCGCAGCACCGCCAACTGGGCGGACCGCCGCTCGGGATCCTCCAGGCTGAGCACGGGTTCCAGGAGCCGGGCGGCCAGCATGGTCCCGGCCTCGCGGCCGAGCAGCCCGGCGACAGACCACGTCACCTCGTCCACCCGGGCACTCTTCCCGGTTGCCTGCACCCGCCCGCGCAGCGAAGTCACCCGCTGGTACGCGGACGCCAGGCCCTGGAACTCCGTGGCATCGCCGATCACCAGCCGCCAGCCGAGCTTCTCCGTCTCGGCCAGCAGTGCGTCGTCCACCTTGAGCCGGGTGATGGCCGCGAAGCCGTAGTCAGTGATCTCCACCAGCTTGGTGTCGAACATCCGGCGCCACTGCAGCAGTTCCCGGACGGGGCTGTCACCGGCGGGCCAGTCGGCGTCGGCTTTGAGTCCCTGGATGACCCGCAGCGGTGCCGAACGCGTGGACGAAATGCTCTGCGCCAGGAGGTCCTTGAGCCCGTTGACATGCCTGGTCCCGCCGGACGCCACGCTCTCCGGGTGCAGCAGCAGCGCAGTCGCCAGCTGGCTCGGCGCGAGTGAACCGCTGGTCCGCTGCCGCACCAGCAGTTCCAGGAGTCCGACGACAGAGGACACCACGCTGTTCTGCGCGGGCGTGAGGGGGCTGCCGGATCCCAGGATCAGCGCGCCGAGGTTGGCGTCGCGCGTGCTGCGGAGCGGATGGCCGAACACCAGGGTGGAACCGGGCTCGTCGAGGGAATCCATTTCCACCCGGGGGCCGCTGCCGGCCAGCAGCTTTTTCAGTATCGGCTGCAGGGCGGAAAGTTCGACGGCGGCGGGCGGGTTCCGCGGTCCGCCTCCCGGGCTGGTGGCGCTGCTGCCGTGTGCGCCGGTTGCGCTTCCGCCGGCTGCGCTTCCGCCGACTGCTGCCCGGGCGCGGACCCGGCCGTCCGCACCCACGAGCAGGGCCCACACCGGAACCCGCTGCACCAGCGCCGCCAGGAGCTCGTGTTCCGGCCTGGCCGAAAGGACCGCACGCATCAGCTGCCTGTTGGTGTCCGCCAGCTGCCTGAACACCCGGGCATTGTCCGATTCCAGCAGCTGGGAGAACTCCAGCCCGATCGCCGCAAACGGAACAGTCTTGGGAACTTCCACCAGCGTCAGGTTGTGATGCCGGCACGCGTCAACCACGGGGCCGGGCACGGCATCGAAGTACGGTTCCAGCCCGAATCCCAGGGCGCCCACGCCGGCGCCGACCAGCCGCTCCACGTAGGCGTCCACCTTCCCCACTGCACCGCCGTCGCCGAGGAACGGGAGCCCGGCGGTGAGGATGAATTCGCCGTCGAGCAGGTACGGCGTCGGATCCTCCAGCTCGCTCGGCTCCACCCAGCGGAGCAGCCCGGCACCGTTGCCGCCGTCGTGGAGTATTTTCAGCTCCGCGGGCAGCTTCTGCAGGAACTGCTCCAGCGTGACGAAGCCGAGACGCTCGGCGGCTGCCTCACGCGCCACCGGGACCACGGGCTTCCTGGTAATCCGGGCATTCGTAGGCACGCGGCAGGCGCGGGGCGATTCGGTTGATGATCTCGTCGCCGTGGCTGCCGATCGCCGCGCCCCAGTCATCGGCGCTTGCCGCCCCGGTCCGCGGATCGCCAAATAGCACAGCTGTGTCACCAACGGCCACGCCGTTGGCATCCGGGCCCAGGTCCACCATGAACTGGTCCATGCAGACCTTGCCGATCACCGGGACCCGGCGGCCGCCTAGGAGGATGAGGCTGCGGCCCGAGATGCCCTTCGGAATGCCGTCCGCATAACCCAGCGGGATCAGCCCCAGGTACCGCGGCTCGTGCGTGAAGGCCTGGTGTTCGTAGCTCACGCCGGTTCCTGCGGGCACCTTCTTTACCAGCACCACCGGCGCTGTCACGGTCAGCGCCGGGCGCAGGCCAAAATCGGCCGGAGCAAGGTGGTCCGCCGGAGCCAGCCCGTAGAACGCCAGGCCGGCCCGCACCATGTCGAACGCGAATTCCGGCCGGTCCAGGATGTTGGCGGAGCTTGAGACATGCCGGAGGGCCGGTTCAAGCCCTGCCGCCCGTGCTTCCCGGACGGCTTCTTCGAAGGCGTCCACGGCTGCCATGTTGGCCGGGTGCGCGGGAACATCGGCCCAGGCCAGGTGGGTCCAGACACCCCTGACGGACAGGGTTCCCGCACGCTCCGCTGAGCGGGCGGCGGCCACGAGCTCCGCCCACTCCTCCGCCCGCGCCCCGCCGCGGCTCAGCCCCGTGTCCAGTTCAAGATGGACGACGGCGGGACGCCCCAGCCGGCGCGCAATGCCGGCCACGACGTCGAGCTGGGCCACGCTGCCCAGCGACACATCGACGTCGTACTCCAGCGCCTCCCGGATCGTACTACTGGAGGCCGCCGCGAGGTAAAGCCACGACAGGACGGGGGCGGCGATGTCCGCCCGGCGAAGGGCGATCGCCTCGTGAAGCTGCGCTGTGCCCAGCCAGTCCGCGCCGGCCTCCAGTGCTGTCCGGGCGACGTCGACCAGGCCGTGACCGTAGGCGTTGCCCTTCACCACGGCCATGAAATGCGGCGCGGCGGAGCGCTCCCGGAGGTTGCGGATGTTGTCTGAAATGGCCGTAAGGTCAACGCTGACCTGCCCGGTCAGCGCCGCGGCCTGCGGGCTACCGATGTGTGCATTAAGTCTCATGCCAGAACACTATAGGGCATTTTGCACAACGGTGAGAGGTGGCTCACAAACCTAAGCTGGACCAGGGGAAACCGACAACTACTCACGAACGGACGTCAATGATGACTGTGCCAACACTCACCGGCAGGCAGCCGGCAGCTGCCCGCCGTCCGGGCCTGGCTGCGCAGCTGCTGCGCCGCAAGCCGATCGGCCAGATGGTCAGCGAGGCCGAAAACGGCCATGGCGGCCCCAAACTGGTCCGGAGCTTCGGCGTCCTGCAGCTGACCATGATCAGTGTCGGCGCCACTCTGGGCACAGGCATCCTGGTCATCCTCGGCGAATCGGTGCCCCTGGCCGGTCCGGCCATCTGGATTTCGTTCGCGATCGCCGGCCTGGCCGCCCTGCTCTCTGCCGTTTCCTACGCCGAAATGGCCGGACTGGTCCCGGTCGCGGGCTCCAGCTACTCCTATACCTACGCCACCATGGGCGAAGGCATGGCCTGGATCTGCGGCTGGTGCCTCGTGCTGGAGTACGCCGTGTCGGTGGCCGCCGTGGCCGTGGGCGCCGGCCAGTACGTGAACGAGTCCCTGGCGGTCTTCGGGCAGGTCCTGCCGGATTCCATCTCCCAGCCGCCCGGTGACGGCGGCATCATGAACATCCCGGCCATGGTCATCGTGGTCCTGGCCACGATCCTGCTGGTCCGCGGCGCCCGGGAAAGCGCCTGGATCAACACCGCCATCGTGGTGGTCAAGGTCGGCATCCTCCTGTTCTTCTGCGTCGTAGCCTTCACCGCCTTCAACGCAGGCAACTTCGAACCGCTCCTGCCCATGGGCGCAGCCGGTGTCTCGGCCGCCGCCTCTACGGTGTTCTTTTCCTACATCGGGTTCGACGCCGCCTCCACCGCCGGCGAGGAAGCCCGCAACCCCAAGCGGGACCTGCCGCGCGCCATCATGCTCTCCATGCTGATCGTGACCACCATCTACGTCCTCGTTGCTGTCGCCGCCATCGGCGCCCGCCCCTGGGGATGGTTCGACGGCACCGAGGCCGCCCTGGTCAAGATCCTCGAAGAGACCACCGGGCAGCCGTGGATTGCACTGGTCTTCGCCGTCGGCGCCGTGCTGGCCATTGCCAGCATCGTCCTGACCGTCCTCTATGGACAGACCCGCATCCTTCTCTCGATGTCCCGCGACGGCCTGATCCCCAGGATCTTCGGCCGCGTCTCGTCCCGCACCGGCACACCGGTTGCCGGAACCCTGATCGTGGGCATCGCCGTCGCCCTCACCGCCGGGCTGGTCCCGCTCGGGGCACTGGCGGACGCCACCAGCATCGGCACCCTGTTCGCCTTTGCCCTGGTCAACGTTGCCGTCATCTACCTGCGCCGCAACCGGCCCGAGCTCAAGCGCACCTTCCGCGTCCCGCTGTTCCCGCTGACCCCGATCCTCGGCGCCCTGATGTGTGCATTCCTCATGGCCAACCTTGGCGCCGACACCTGGGTGGTCTTCGGCATCTGGATGCTGGTGGGCCTCGCTGCCTACTTCGGCTACGGCCGGCGCCACTCCAGGGTGGCGGCGCTCAGCCACGGGGAATACCGTGAACTCAGCGGCCGCGAAACTTCAACACCGTCCACCACCGAACCGACGAAGGCAGACCTTTCATGACCATCGCCACCGAACTGCCGGCAAACGATCCCGCGGCCGCACCCGGCCCGGACGCCGCACCAACAACGGGCCGGGCAAACGACGCCCCCATCACCATGCTGAACCCGGACTTCCCCTTCAGCTATGACCACTATCTCGCCAACCCGGCGGGCCTTGGGTCGGTCCCGCCTGAGCTGTACGGGACCGAAGTGGCAGTGGTCGGGGCGGGGCTCTCCGGGCTGGTCACGGCCTACGAACTGATGAAGCTGGGCCTCCGCCCGGTCATGTACGAGGCGGACCAGATCGGCGGCCGGCTGCGGACCGCCAATTTCCCGTCGGCGCCGGGCGTGACGGCGGACCTGGGCGGCATGCGGTTCCCGGTGTCAGGCAGGGCGTTCTACCACTACGTGGACCTGCTGGGCCTGCAGACCCAGGAGTTCCCCAACCCGCTGGCCCCCGCCACCTCCAGCACCGTGATCGAACTGGCCGGGCAGAAGCACTACGCCAGCACCCCGGCAGACCTCCCGCCGTTCTTCCGCGAAGTGGCGGACGCCTGGAAGGCAGCCGTGAACGACGGCGCCAAGTTCAGTGAGATGCAGGGCGCCATCCGTGCGCGGGATACGGCCAGGATCAAGGAGATCTGGAACGAACTCCTGCCGCTTATGGACGAACAGACGTTCTACGGCTTCATCGCCGCCAGCGAGTCCTTCAAGGAAGCGGGCTTCGCCCACCGCGAAGCATTCGGCCAGGTGGGCTTCGGAACCGGCGGCTGGGACACGGACTTCCCCAACTCCATCCTCGAAATCCTGCGCGTCGTCTATACGGACGCCGACGACCAGCACCGCCTCATCGCCGGGGGAGCGCAGCGGCTCCCCGAGGCACTGTGGCAGCACGCGCCGTCGGGCATGGCCCACTGGCCGGAAGGGACGTCACTGGCGTCACTGCATTCCGGTTCCCCGCGCGGTGCGGTGGACCGGATCAGCCGGGACGCCAACGGCGGCCTGCGCCTGCGCGAACGCTGGGGGCGGGAGGCGTCCTATCCTGCCGTGGTCACCACGTGCCAGTCCTGGCTGCTGTCCACCCGGATCCACACCGAGGAGGCATTGTTCCCGGCGGAGCTGTGGACGGCGATCGAACGCTCGCACTATATGCAGTCCTCCAAGACCTTCGTGATGGTGGACCGTCCGTTCTGGAAGGACACCGATCCTGCGACCGGCCGCGACGTCATGTCCATGACCCTGACCGACCGGCTGAACCGCGCCACCTACCTGCTGGATGACGGCCCGGACAAGCCCGCCGTCATCCTGCTCTCCTACACCTGGAACGACGACGCGCTGAAGTGGCTTGCGCTCGACGCCGACCAGCGGGTGGAGCTCATGCTGCACTCACTCGAGCAGATCTACCCGGGCGTGGACATCGCCAGCCACATCATCGGCCAGCCCATCACGGTCTCCTGGGAGGCGGACCCCAACTTCATGGGCGCCTTCAAGGCGAACCTGCCCGGGCACTACCGCTACCAGCAGCGGCTGTTCACGCACTTCAAGCAGGACAAACTGCCGGAGGGCCAGCGCGGGATCTTCCTCGCCGGCGATGACGTATCGTTCACCGCCGGCTGGGCCGAGGGCGCCGTGACCACCGGCCTCAACGCGGTGTGGGGCGTGGTGAACCACCTCGGCGGACACTCCGATGCGGGCAATCCGGGCCCGGGCGAGCTGCTGGACGCGCTGGGGCCGATCAGCCTGGACTGATGGTCGCTGTCAGCCGGCGTGCATTTCCCGGTGCGCCCGGGCGAGTTCGCGGTAGTGCGCGGCGTTGCGCTGCACGCCGTCGTACTCGTCGTCGGTGAGTTCGCGCCGGACTTTCGCCGGGACGCCGGCCACCAGTGACCGCGGCGGGATGACCGTTCCTTCGAGGACGACTGCGCCGGCCGCCACGAGCGAGCCGGCGCCGATCACCGCGCCGTTGAGGATGGTGGCGCTCATGCCGATGAGGCAGTCGTCCTCAACGGTGCAGCCGTGCACGACGGCGCTGTGCCCCACGCTGACGCGGGCGCCCACGGTGCAGGGGAATCCGGGGTCGGCGTGCAGCACCACGTTGTCCTGCAGGTTGCTGCCGGCGCCTACGGTGATGGCGGCGGTGTCAGCACGGACCGAGACGCCGTAGAACGCGCTGGAGTCCTCGGCCAGGGTGGCGTTGCCGATCACGGAGGCGCTGGGGGCAACGAAGACTGAAGGGTGGACGTCCGGGCTGGTGCCGGCAAAAGGATAAAGAGGAGCCATGAGCCCAGCCTAGGACACTGTTCACGTCAGCCCGCGTATGCGGACTCCGCAGGCGGACCTTGTGCCTAGTGACGCCGCTGTCCTGACTCACTAGCATGGGGCCATGGAACTTCGGGGTTTTGGCCCTCACGGGCTTCAGCTGCAAGGACTTCACCTGCGGAAGGACGGAGGCGGCGGGCCCGGCAGGTTCCGCCGGTTGATGCGGCGGCTTGAGCAGCTCGAGGCCCTTGACCCGGCCGTCTCGGTGGCTGAGCTGAAGGCCGGCCACCTGGTCGAAAACCAACGGATGCGAAGCTTCCTCCACGGCGACGCAACTGGAATACCCCTGCACGGCATCCTGACCGATGTGCCCTTCGGGGCGTGGTTCATGGCCATGTACCTCGACCTGTTTGCGGATCCGGGGACCCAGCGGGCAGCCACCCGGCTGGTGGGCCTTGGCGTCCTGGCCGCGGCGCCCACGGCACTGACCGGATGGGCCGAGTGGGCATTGGCCGGCCGGGCAACGCAGCGGGTTGGCATCGTCCATGCCGGGCTGAACGGCGTGGCCGTGCTGATCTTCCTCGGATCCTGGACCGCGCGGCGCCGGGGCAAGCACAGGCTCGGCGTCCGGCTGGCCCGGATGGGCGGACTCCTGTTGATTGCGGCCGCATTCCTGGGCGGCTACATGCGCAGCGCCCGTCGGGGTGCTTAGGGCAGCGCACGGCTCCCAACTAGGTAGCAGCAGGTGTCGTTTTGAGGGCTCATAACGACACCTGCTGCTACCTAGTTGGGCTGGGCAGGGGGAGTGCGGAGGACCAGGAACTGGTAATGCTGTGTCCAGTGACCCGCGCCCGGGCCTGATTCAGCGCCCGTGCCCTCCGGCCACGTGACGAATTCCTCGACGTCGCCGTGCCGGCCGAAGATCCGCCGCAGCGCCGCGTCGCTGCGGCGGCTGAAAAAGCGCGGCGGTTCGATTTCGTCTTCGGGGTTGAGTACCTCTTCGTCGTCCCCTGACCAGAGTCCGACGGCGATCGGCGCCCCGGGGGCGGCCACGCGCACCAGTTCGCGGACGACGTCGTCAATGTCCCGGTTGGGGATGTGCAGCAGCGTGCTCATGCTCCACACTGCCGGGAAGACGCCGTCGGCGAAGGGCAGGCTCCGGGCGCTGGCAACCGAGACGTTCAGTCCCTTGGATGTCGCTATCCGCACGTGCTCTTCGGACAGGTCGATGCCGGTGTAGTGGATCCCGGCCTGGACGAACTTCAGCCCGTCGAGCCCCAGGCCGGAGCCGATTTCCAGCACGCCGTGCCGGCCTTCGGCCTTCAGCCGGGCGATGAACCGGTCCCGCTGCTCCACCCGCTGAGGGGTCAGCGGGTGCTCCGGATGAAGGACCGCCCTCTGGTTGTAGAACGCGGCCAGCCGGTCCTCGCCGCCATGCTCCGTGGCGAAGTGTTCGACCACTAGTTGAAGACGACCGTGCGGTTCCCGTCGAGCAGCACCCTGTGCTCGGCGTGCCACTGGACGGCCTGGGCCAGTGTGCGGGCCTCCACGTCGCGGCCCATCTGCACGAACTGTTCGGCCGTGCGGCGGTGGTCCACCCGGATGACTTCCTGTTCGATGATGGGTCCCTCGTCCAGGGCGGCTGTGACGTAGTGCGCCGTGGCGCCGATCAGCTTCACGCCGCGGGCGTGGGCCTGGTGGTAGGGCTTCGCGCCTTTGAAGGACGGCAGGAAGGAGTGGTGGATGTTGATGGCCTTGCCGGTGAGCTCGGTGCACAGGTCGTTGGACAGGATCTGCATGTAGCGGGCCAGGACGGTCAGTTCGACGCCTTCCTCCGCGATGATCTTCCGCAGCTCGTCCTCGGCCTGGACCTTGGTGTCCGCAGTGACGGGGATGTAGTGGAACGGAATGCCGTAGAACTCCGCCAGCCCGGCCAGGTCCTGGTGGTTGGACACGATGGCGGGGATCTCGATGGGCAGTGTGCCGGAGCGCTGCAGGAACAGGAGATCGTTGAGGCAGTGCGCGGACTTGCTCGCCATCAGCAGGGTGCGGACCTTGCCTCCCTCGGGGTTCAGGCTCCACTGCATGCCGAACGCAGCCGCCACCGGTTCCAGCGCCGCGTACACGTCAGCCTGCGAACCAGCCGTGGTCGCCTCAACCCGCATGAAGAAGGTGCCGGTGGACTGGCTGCCGTACTGCTGCGAGTCCGTAATATTGCAGCCTGCCACGAGCAGTGCTCCCGCAACGGCATGCACGATGCCGGGACGGTCGGGGCAGGAAAGGGTCAGTACGTAGGCGGAGGCCAGCTGGTCTTCAGTCACGAAGAACAGCCTACCCGCGGCGGAGGCACTGTTTTCGACGGGCCTTCGACGGGATGCGGAAAGGCTTTGATAGGCTTAACCGGTCGCAACTGGCGTTGGATGGCTAACCATCAGGGAGCGGCACCTACGAAGACCACGGATCGTACGCCTGGGCCGAGGGTCATGTTTTGCCGGTAGGCAGTTTAACCGCTGCCGACCCATGGCGCCGTGCTGCCCGTAACCAAGGGGCGGAGCAACGTCACAGCCGGTAGCCTGACCTTAGCAGCGCCCATCCCTAGCCAGGAGTTTTTCGTGACTACTTCACCGACTTCCGTCAGCACTTCCTCCACCGTCAGTAACCTGCCGCTGGCTGAGCTCGATCCCGAGATCGCCGCCGTACTGGACCAGGAGCTTGGCCGCCAGCGCGGCACCCTGGAAATGATCGCCTCGGAAAACTTCGCCCCGCGCGCCGTCATGGAAGCCCAGGGCTCCGTCCTGACCAACAAGTACGCCGAGGGCTACCCGGGCCGCCGCTACTACGGCGGCTGCGAATACGTGGACATCGCCGAGCAGCTGGCGATCGACCGCGTCAAGGAGCTGTTTGGCGCCGAATACGCCAACGTCCAGCCGCATTCCGGTGCACAGGCCAACGCCGCAGCACTGTCGGCCATGATCACTCCCGGTGACAAGATCCTGGGCCTCTCCCTGGCCCACGGCGGCCACCTGACCCACGGCATGAAGCTCAACTTCTCCGGCAAGCTCTACAACGTGGCCGCCTACCAGGTGGAGCAGGACAACTTCCGCGTTGACATGGACAAGCTCCGCGAGCAGGCCATCGCCGAGAAGCCCCAGGTGATCATTGCCGGCTGGTCCGCCTACCCGCGCCACCTGGACTTCGCAGCCTTCCGCTCCATCGCCGACGAAGTCGGTGCGCTCCTCTGGACCGACATGGCGCACTTCGCCGGCCTCGTGGCAGCTGGCCTGCACCCGAGCCCGGTGCCATACTCCGACGTCGTCACCTCCACCGTGCACAAGACCCTCGCCGGCCCCCGCTCCGGCGTGATCCTGGCCAAGCAGGAGTGGGCCAAGAAGCTCAACTCCAACGTCTTCCCGGGCCAGCAGGGCGGACCGCTGATGCACGTCATCGCCGCCAAGGCCGTTGCCTTCAAGATTGCCGGCACCGAGGAATTCAAGGAGCGCCAGGAGCGTGTCCTCGAAGGCGCCAAGATCATCGCCGACCGCCTGAACCAGGCCGACCTCGCCGAAGCCGGCGTCTCGGTCCTCACCGGCGGCACCGACGTGCACCTGGTCCTGGTGGACCTGCGAAACTCGCAGCTGGACGGCCAGCAGGCCGAGGACCTCCTGCACTCCGTGGGCATCACCGTGAACCGCAACGCCGTTCCGTTCGACCCCCGCCCGCCGATGGTCACCTCCGGCCTCCGCATCGGTACCCCGGCCCTGGCCACCCGCGGCTTCGGCGCCGAGGAATTCACCGAGGTTGCCGAGATCATCGCCACCGCCCTGAAGGCCGGCTCCGCTACGGACATCGAGGCGCTGCAGGCACGGGTGGACAAGCTCGCCGCCGACTTCCCGCTCTACCCGCAGCACGAGCAGTGGTGAACCCGTCCATGGCGCAGACTGCGAAGATCCTTGACGGCAAGGCAGCCGCTGCCGCCATCAAATCCGAGCTGGCTGAGCGTGTCGCGGCACTGAAGGCCCGCGGCGTCACCCCGGGGATTGCCACGGTGCTTGTAGGCGCGGACCCTGCCTCGCAGCTGTACGTGTCCATGAAGCACAAGCAGTCGGTGGAGATCGGGATGAACTCGATCCAGCGTGAGCTTCCGGCGGATGCCACCCAGGCCCAGGTTGAGGCCCTCATTGACGAACTCAATGCGGATCCTGCCTGCCACGGCTACATCGTGCAGCTGCCGCTGCCCAAGCACCTGGATACCGACGCCATCCTTGAACGGATTGACCCCGCCAAGGATGCCGACGGACTGCACCCGACCAACCTGGGCCGGCTGGTGCTCAATGTCAGCGGCGAGATCACCTCGCCGCTGCCGTGCACGCCCCGCGGCGTCATCGAGCTCCTGGAGCGCAACGGTTACAGCCTCTCAGGCAAGCACGTCGTTGTGGTCGGCCGCGGTGTCACGATCGGCCGTACGATCGGGCTGCTGCTCACCCGGCGGTCCGTGAACGCCACTGTGACCCTGACGCACACAGGTACCGAGAACCTCTCGGAACTGCTGCGGCAGGCGGACGTCATTGTGGGTGCGGCGGGGGCCAAGCACATCGTCAAGGCTGCGGACGTCAAACCGGGTGCGGCCCTGCTCGACGTCGGCGTCACCCGTGAAACGGATCCTGAGACGGGCAAGAGCAAGGTCCACGGAGACATCGATCCCGCAGCTGCCGAGGTAGCCGGCTGGATTTCGCCGAACCCCGGCGGTGTCGGTCCCATGACCGTGGCACTGCTGATGACCAACGTGGTCGAAGCCGCGGAACGCCAACTGGAAGCGGAAAACCGCGCCGGCGCTGCCTGAGCCAGGCTACTGAAAAGCAACAAGGCGCCTACTCCCCGGGGAGTAGGCGCCTTACGCCGTTAAGCCGACGACGCGGGACGGTCGGCGCGGCTAGGCTCGGAGTATGCCGCGCCGATTCCAGGGTCCGCCCACTGCCTTCGTGGTGATCGCCGTGGCGGTGGTCCAGGTGGTGGGCACGGCTTTCGCTGCCGCGCGCCAGCCGAACATGCAGCCCCTGGACGCCCTGGCCTTCGTGCTGCTGCTCGCCGGCCCGGCAGCGTTGTCCCTCCGGCGGCGGTCACCGGCGGTCATGCTCCCCGCGGTTGCCGCGGTAACCCTGCTGTACCTGGCCTCCGGTTATCCCTGGGGTCCCGTGCTGCTCTCCCTGGCGCTGGCCATCGTCTTCTCGGCGGCCGCCGGCAGGCGGTGGCAGACGTGGACGGTGGCGGGGGCCTGCGCCGCCGCGCTGGTGGCCCACTTTGTGGCCAGCGGCGACGACGGTGCCCTGATCCGGGCCGTGGCCGGAACGTCGTGGCTGGTGATCCTGGTGCTGCTGGGGGAGGGCGCCAGACTCCGGCATGAACGCGTGGCCGAGAGGCGCCGCCAGCAGGAATCCCGCGAACAGGCCGCACGCGACGAATACCGCCTGGCCCTCGCCAGGGACATCCATGACGTTGTGGCGCACTCACTGTCCATGATCAACGTCCGGGCCTCCGTGGCGCTCCACCTGGGGGACCGGGATCCCGATCAGTTCCGCCCCGCCCTGGAGGCCATCAAAGCCGCAAGCAAGGAATCCCTGGACGAGGTCCGCCAGCTCTTGGGCGTGCTCCGGGACGATGCACCGCTCCGTCCGGCGTCGGGGCCAGGGCTGCGCAAGCTTCCCGAACTCGCCGAGAACGCGCGCCGTACCGGGCTGGACGTGAAGCTGCGGACCCTTCCGGACCACGGAACGGACACGCCGGTCGCGGGAGTCGTGGAGGAAGCGGCCTACCGGATCGTGCAGGAGGCGCTCACCAACGTGGTGAGGCACTCCGGTGCCGGCCGCGCCGCCGTCGTGCTGGAAATTCCAGCGGAGGGGCCCGACGCCGGACAGCTCACCATCACAGTCGACGACGACGGCCGCGGCGCCGCCGGCGCACCGGAGGGCAACGGCCTCACCGGGATGCGGGAGCGTGCGGCGGCGCTGGGCGGCACGGTCCGGTTCCTCCCGCTGCATCCGGGGTGGCGGGTCCAGGCGGTCCTGCCGCCGGGTAGCACCCCGAGTACGGGCGCTCAGATTGAGGGGCAGCAATGATCCGCATCCTGATCGCCGATGACCAGACACTCATCCGTGCCGGATTCCGTGCGCTCCTGGACGCCGAACCGGACATGGAAGTCGTGGCCGAATGCGGAACCGGTGATGACGCCGTCCGGCTGGCGGCACGTGAGCATCCCGACGTCGTGCTCATGGACATCCGCATGCCGCAGGGCGACGGACTGGACGCGACCCGCCGGATCCTGGCCGATCCCGCCGTTCCCGGAACGCGGGTCATCATCCTCACCACCTTCGAACTGGACGAGTACATCGCCGAGGCCGTGCGGGCGGGTGCCGCCGGGTTCCTCGTCAAGGACACCGAGCCGGAGGAACTGCTCCGCGCGGTGCGCGTGGTGCACGACGGCGACGCCCTCCTGTCGCCGTCAGTGACGCGCAGGATCATGGCCCAGTTGGCCCTGCAGCCCCCCGCGGCCGGCAAGCCGCCCGACGCCGGGCTGGACCGGATCACCGACCGTGAACGCGAAGTGCTCCGGCTGGTGGGGGAGGGACTGAACAACGCGGAGATCGCCGGCCGGCTCTTCATTACGCCGCTGACCGCCAAGACCCACGTGTCCCGGATCATGGCAAAGCTGCAGGTCCGGGACCGCGTGCAACTGGTGGTGCTGGCCTATGAGTCGGGCCTGGTCCGGCCCGGCTGGAGCAGCTGACGCGTCCCGGAGGATTCTCCAGAGGGAGTCTCCCGGGGGAGTACGCCGCCCGCGCCAAGTGCCTCCCGTCGCCGGACGACGGCGGGGCGTCCCGAAACCAGACTTGAAGCAGAGCCGAGATACGGCCCGTTGAGAGTTTGGAGCTGACATGTTGACAGCAATGAGCACCGCCATCGGCACCGCCGCTGTGCAGGTGGCGGCGGTGCAACTTCCGGCCGGCGTCGCCGTCCATGCCCCGTGGTACGACGGCGGCTTCTCGCCCTGGTTCCTGCTGTTTCCGCTGTTCTGGATCCTGGTTATCGGCATGATCATTTTCATCGCCCGCCGGACGTGGCAGACCAACCACCGCTGGGCAGCGCGCCAGGGCGGTGAAGGAGTGCTCCGCGAACGCTACGCGCGCGGGGAAATCGACGAAACGGAGTACCGCCAGCGCCTGCAGGTCCTCCGTGCAGAGGAAAAGTAGGCCCGTCTCCGGCGCCCTCAACAGCAGGGCGCCGGAGACGGGACGGGCCGGACCAAATCGAATGGATTTTTTGAGATTCAACTCTTTCTTTGTTCGAACGTGAGTACTAACGTTGTGTGGGTGCCTGAACTTGTGTCCAACGAAGAACTGTCAAGCAACCCATCCCGCAGCCAGACCCAGGGCGACCAGATGCAATACGTCATCACCGCCGAAAACCTCACCAAAACGTATGGCGACGTCACCGCCGTCGACGGCATTTCCTTCAGTGTTCCCGCCGGCGAGGCCTTCGGCCTGCTAGGCCCCAACGGGGCAGGCAAGTCCACCACCATGAAGATGATCGGCGGCGTCTCGCAGCGCACCTCGGGAAGCCTGTCCATCATGGGGCTGGACCCCGAAAGCCACGGGCCGGAAGTCCGCGCCCACCTGGGTGTTGTGCCACAGCAGGACAACCTCGACGAAGAACTCAAGGTGCGCGACAACCTGCTGGTCTACGGCCGCTACTTCGGGCTGCCGATGAGCTACCTGCGTCCCAAAGCCGATGAGCTGCTGGAGTTCGCCCAGCTGACGGACAAGGCCAAGTCCAAGGTGGACGCCCTCTCCGGCGGCATGAAGCGGCGGCTGACCATCGCGCGATCGCTGATCAACGAACCCCGGATCCTGCTGCTGGACGAGCCCACCACGGGCCTGGACCCGCAGGCCCGGCACATTCTCTGGGACCGGCTGTTCCGGCTCAAGGAACAGGGCGTCACGCTCATCCTGACCACGCACTACATGGACGAGGCCGAACAGCTGTGCGACCGTTTGATCGTCGTCGACAAGGGCCGGATCATGGCCGAGGGCTCGCCCGCCAGCCTGATCCGGGAGTACTCCACCCGTGAAGTCCTGGAGCTGCGCTTCGGCTCGGAACGCAACGCCACCATCGGTGCCGAACTGGAGGGCATCGGCGAGCGGCTGGAGACGCTCCCGGACCGGGTGCTGATCTACGCCCACGACGGCGAGGCCGCCCTGGAACAGGTCTCCGCGCGCGGACTGCGCCCGGTCACGTCGCTCGTCCGCCGGTCATCCCTGGAGGATGTCTTCCTCCGCCTCACCGGTAGGAGCCTCGTTGACTGATCAGTCCGCGCCTGCCGTTTCGGATGCCGGCCGCGGTCATGCCGCGCCCGCCCTGCTTCGCGCCCACTCGCCGGCCGTGTCCGCGGCCCGTGCCCGCCGCTGGGGCTCCTTCTACTACGCAGAGCAGGTCCTCCGCGTCATGAAGGGCTACGGCTGGACCATCGTGATGTACGGCGTGGGCCAGCCGGTGGCGTACCTGTTCGCCATGGGCGTTGGCCTGGCCACCCTGGTGGACACGAGCAGCCAGGCCGCGTTCGGCGGCGTCAGCTACCTGGCGTTCATTGCCCCTGCCCTGCTGATCTCGGCTGCGGTCATGACCGCAGCCAACGAATTCACGTTCCCGGTCATGGACGGGTTCAAATGGCGGCGGGTGTACTACGGGCCGCACGCTTCACCGCTCACTCCGGAACAGATCGCCTCCGGCCACATCATGGCTGTGACGCTGCGGTTCCTGCTGCAGTCCGCCATCTATTTTGTGGTGGTGGCGCTCTTCGGTGCGTCGCCGAGCGGCTGGGGCTGGGTGTCTGTCCTGGTGGCCACGCTGGCAGGGCTCTCTTTCGGCCTCCCGCTGATGGCCTACGCCGCGTCCATCAAGGAGGACAAGGGCCAGTTCGCCATGGTGATGAGGTTCATCGTGACCCCGCTGTTCCTGTTCTCGGGGACGTTCTTCCCGCTCGATTCGCTGCCGCTCGCGGTGCGGTGGATCGGCTGGATTTCGCCGATCTGGCACGGCACGGAACTGGGCCGGGTCTTCAGCTACGGCTACGAGGAACCGCCGCTGCTGACCATCGCCCACATCGTGTTCCTGGTGGGTCTCGCCGTTGCCGGCTGGATGCTCACCAAGCGCCAATTCGTCAGGAGGCTGGGCCAATGAGCACTCTGGCGGAAAACCACAACCCGGGAAGTCACAACCCGGGAGGCCCCAGCGTCACCGAAGCGGCGCGGAACCGCCGCTTCGGGCCCATGTACTCACGGAACGTCAAGGCGGTCATCGCCCGCGGGCTCATGGCCACCAAGAGCAGCAACTGGATGGTGATGCTCTCCGGTTTCTTCGAGCCGGTGCTCTACCTGATCTCCATGGGGGTGGGCCTGGGCGCGATCGTGGGCGCCGTGCAGGGTCCCGGCGGCCAGGAAATCAGCTACGCCGCGTACATTGCGCCGGCGCTCCTGGCCGTCTCCGCGATGAACGGCGCCGTGTACGACTCGACCTGGAACGTCTTCTTCAAGATGAACTTCGCCAAGCTGTACCAGGGCATGCTGTACACGTCCCTGGGCCCGTTGGACGTGGCCATGGGTGAGATCTTCCTGGCGCTGCTGCGGGGCCTGCTGTACGCCACCGGGTTCACCGCCGTCATGGGAATCATGGGGCTGATCACCACGCCCTGGGCCATCCTCATGATTCCTGCGTCCGTGCTGATCGCCTTCGGTTTCGCGAGCTTCGGGATGGGGATCACCAGCTTCATGAAGACCTTCCAGCAGATGGACTGGATCAACTTCGTGATGCTGCCGATGTTCCTTTTCAGCGCCACCTTCTACCCGCTCAGCGTGTACCCGCAGTACATCCAGTGGCTCATCCAGGCCATGCCCCTGTGGCATGGGGTGGAGCTGCTCCGGCAGATCAGCGTGGGAATTTTCAGCCCCGCCACGGCGATCCATGTCGGGTACTACCTCGTGATGATCGTGCTGGGGGTCATGCTCACCGCCGGGCGCCTCCGCAAGCTGTTCCTGAAGTAGCGTTCGCCCGGGGTGGAAGCGGCCATTTCCACCGTCGCGCGTTTGAGACAATGGAGGCATGCGAACTCTGGGTAACCCTAACTCTGCGTCCAACCCGGCCAAGGGCGGGTTCTCCATGCTCCGGATCAGCGGCCCTGGAATGATGGTTTTCGTCATTGCCTTCGTCGTTGCCGTCATCTTCGCCGCCAACCAGAACGACGTCGTGGGCTGGGTTGTGGCTGTCATCGCCGCGTTCTGGCTCGCGCTGGCCGCGTTCGTCGTCTTCAGCATCCAGAAGGCGGCCAAGAAGGCGACCGCCAAACTCAACGAGGCGCAAAACGCCTTCAACGCCGCGACCGGCCGCGCGCCGTCGTCGGGCAGTGCCGATCACGGCGGCACCCGCCTGGTGCAGTCACGCAGCGAGGCCGACGAAGTCCGGGACCTGAAGCTGGACCACTCCTTCAAGATCGTCCAGGTCCAGGTGCGCGTCGTCGACCAGGAACGGGCCAAGGGCGACGCAGCAGACCAGGACACCATCCGCCGCGCACTGGAAACCATCGAAATCACGGCCACCAACGCCAGGGACATGATCAAGTCCTCCGGTGGCGCTGACGAACCCGTCAGCGGAACCATCATCGACTAGAGTGGAGCGGGTGAGCTCGGCATTGAAGAAGGACCACCTTCGCATCGCATCAGTCAACGTCAACGGCCTCCGCGCCGCCTACAAGAACGGCATGGCGGAATGGCTTGAACCCCGGGACGTGGACATTCTCTGCCTCCAGGAGGTCAGGGCACCCGACGCGATTGTTCGGCAGCTCCTTGGCGAGGGCTGGTTCATCCTGCATGAGGAAGCCGAGGCCAAGGGCCGTGCAGGAGTGGCCATTGCCTCCCGCACCGAGCCGCTGGCCACCCGCCCGCACATCGGCGACGACTACTTCGCCACCGCGGGCCGCTGGGTCGAGGCGGACTTCCGGGTGACGGACGCCGCCGGTGCCGCCGCCACACTGACAGTGGTGAGCGCCTACGTGCACTCCGGCGAGGCAGGAACGCCCAAACAGGACGACAAGTTCCGTTTCCTCGACGTTATGGTCAACCGTCTTCCGGAGCTGGCCAAGCACAGTGACCATGCCCTCGTGGTGGGCGACCTGAACGTGGGCCACACCGAACTGGATATCAGGAACTGGAAGGGCAACGTCAAGCGTGCCGGCTTCCTTCCGGAGGAGCGTGCCTACTTCGACCGCTTCTTCGGCGAAGAAATCGGATGGAGGGATGTCCACAGGGGCCTGGCGGGAAACGTCGACGGCCCCTACACCTGGTGGTCCCAGCGCGGCAAAGCCTTTGACAATGACACAGGCTGGCGCATCGACTACCACATGGCAACCCCCGCCCTTGCTGCCGCCGCGATTTCGGCAGTGGTGGACCGGGCGCCGTCATGGGACACCCGCTTCTCCGACCACGCACCGCTGGTAGTGGACTACCAGCTCTGAGCCCCGAAGGTTTTTCTCACAATGACTAGCTCGACTTCCCCCGTGACCAAGAAACGCATCCTCTCCGGTGCCAAGCCCACAGCGGACTCGCTGCACCTGGGCAACTACATTGGCGCGGTCCGCAACTGGGTCGACATGCAGGCCGAATATGACGCCGTGTTCTTCATCCCCGACCTCCACGCCATCACGGTGGACTTCGAACCCGCCGAGCTGGCCAAGCGCACCCGCGTGGTCGCCGCGCAGTACATTGCCGCAGGCATCGACCCGGACAAGAGCATCTTCTTCGTCCAGTCCCATGTGCCCGAGCACGCCCAGCTGGCCTGGGCCCTGAACTGCATCACCGGCTTCGGCGAAGCCTCCCGTATGACGCAGTTCAAGGACAAGACACAGAAGTCGGGAGCGGACGCCGCAACCCTCGGACTGTTCGCCTACCCCACCCTCATGGCCGCGGACATCCTCCTGTACCAGACCGACCTTGTGCCGGTCGGCGAGGACCAGCGCCAGCACCTGGAACTGACCCGGAACCTGGCCCAGCGCTTCAACACCCGCTTCGGCCACACGTTCACGGTCCCCGAGGCCACCATCCTCAAGGCCACCGCCAAGATCTACGACCTCCAGAGCCCGACTGCCAAGATGTCGAAGACCGGCGGGTCGCCCCACGGTTCCATCCAGCTCCTGGAAGACCCCAAGCTCGCGGCCAAGCGCATCAAGTCCGCTGTGACTGACACCGGAACGGAGATCCGGTTCGACGCCGAAGCCAAGCCGGGCGTGTCCAACCTGCTCACCATCTATTCGACCCTTACCGGGAAGTCCGTGGCCGAGCTCGAGGCGGAATACCAGGGCAAGATGTACGGCCACCTCAAAAAGGACCTCGCGGAAGTCATGGTCGACTTCATCACGCCCCTCCGGGACCGGACCAACGAACTGATGGCGGACCCGGCGGAGCTGGACAGGCTCCTGGCCCAGGGCGCCGAACGCGCCCGGGAAATCGCGTCCGTGACCCTCGGCCAGGTTTATGAGCGCATGGGCTTCCTGCCGTCCCTCAGCCTCGCCGGAGTCCGCTAGCCCCATGTCATCCGCCAGCAAAGTCACCGCAAGCGAAAACTCCCCTGCATACCGCGGAGAGGGACAATTCGTGGACGCCGATGATAACGCTGCCGTGGTCCGTGGCACCGCGCCGGGTAGCCGCCAGGCCAGGACCGACGGCATGAGCGTCGGCGTCATCCTGGGTTTCCCGCCTGACATCGCCGAGGAACTGCAGCGCTGGCGGGCCTCCTTCGGCGACCCCATGGCCGGGGTGATCCCCGCGCACATCACGCTGGTCACCACCACGCCCACCAAGGACTGGGAAGCCACCCGCAGCCATGTCCGCGAGGTGGCGCGCAAGCAGCAGCCGTTCACTGTCACCATCGCCGGAACAGGCTCGTTCCGGCCTGTTTCCCCGGTGGTCTTCCTGAACGTCGAAGACGGCTTCGGCGACTGCGTGAGCCTGCACGAACAGCTGCAGACCGGCCCACTGGAACGGGAACTGCCCTTTGCCTACCACCCGCATGTGACCATTGCCCATGATGTGGCGCCGGAGAGCCTGGACGAGGCCGAAACGGTGCTCAAGGATTACCGGGCCACGTTCCCTGTGGTTAGCATGGGGCTGTACGAGCACGACATCAACGGCATTTGGCAGCTAAGGGAAGAACTCGACTTTGGCATCGAAACTGACCACGCCCGAGGCAAATCCGGCGCAGAACGGCGCTGAGCCTCCGCTTCCCACAGAGCGCGCCCGGCTAAAGCTGGAAGTGAGCCGGAAGAAGGTCGAGTGGAGCAAGGCCCGCAGGTCCGGCAGCGGGGCGGCCGCCGGGCTCCCGGCCATGTTCCAGTGGCTGCTTGCCCGCCTGAACGCGTTCCGGCCCATGCGGGCGTTCCAGCACTACAACCTGCAGCACGGGCCGCTGATGGCCGCCGGCATCGGTTTCCGGATGTTCTTCTCCATCACGGGCCTGCTGGCCACCGGGTTCTCCCTGGCTGGCCTCTTCCTGAGCGGACAGCCTGCGCTGCTGGACCAAATCATCAAGAGCGTGGTCGTGACCGCGCCGGGCCTCCTAAAAGTCGGTGACGGCGACGGCCTGGTCGACCCGCGGGATCTGCTGAATCCCGCCGGCCTCGGCTGGACCGCAGTGATCGCCGCTGCGGTGACGGTTTTCACGGCACTGGGCTGGATCAGCGGCATCCGCGACGGTGTCCGGGGCATGATGCGGCTCGGCCCGCGCGGGATCAACCCGGTCCTGCAGATACTTCGCGACGCCGGCACCCTGCTGCTGCTCGGCGTGGCACTCGTGCTCAGCGCGGGTGCGTCCCTGATTTTCGGCACTGCGGCCGGTTGGGTCACTGAGCAGCTGCAGCTGGATCCGGTCCTGTCATGGCCGCTGACCACGTCCATCAAGGTCGGTGTCCCACTGGCCCTTGGGTGGGTCACGGCCGTGATCATGTTCCGTGTAGCCGCAGGGCTGAAGCTGTCACGCCGGGCACTGCTGGAAGGGTCTATCCTCTCTGCGGTGGGAACCACGGTGTTGCAGATCTTCAGCACGGAGCTCCTCGCCAGCGCCGGCCGCAACCCCATCCTGGCGCCCTTTGCCATCATCATCGGCCTGCTCATCTGGTTCAACCTGGTCAGCCAGGTCTACCTGGTTTCGGCCGCGTGGTCCGCTGTCAGGGAAGAAGACCTCAAGAACGCCCCCGCGCCCAAGGCGACCGGCTGGGGTTCACGCCAGGTGCAGCCGGGAAAAACGCCCGTCGAGCGGGAGCGGCAGGCAGCTAGCGTCCGGCGTCGAGGTACTGAGCGGCCCACGCGGAAATAATCAGCGCGGCGCGGGCGGCCTGGCCTTTCCCTGTCAGCAGGTGGTCGCTGCCTTCCAGCGAGACGAAGCTGCGCGGGTGCCGGGCAGTCTGGAAAATGGTACTGGCATTCTCGATCCCCACGGTGTTGTCGGTGGGGGAGTGCAGCACCATCAGGGGCTTGTGCAGGCGCCTGATGCAGTCGGTCAGGTCGGCGTTTTCCAGGTCCTCGACGAAGTGCCGGCGGATCTCAACACGCTTGCCGCCGAGGTCCACCTCCGCGCTGCCTTCACTCAGGATCCGGTCCAGGGCCGCATCAAAGACGTGGGCCACGTGCTTCGGCGAGAACGGGGCTCCCACGGTGGCGACGGCGTCGAGTTCGGGAATGTGCCGGGCCGCGGACAGGACGGCGGCACCGCCGAAGGAGTGCCCCACCAGCAGCGATATTTCCCTGCCCTCGGCGCGCATGAATTCCGCCGCCCGGACCGTGTCGGCCACCTTGTGGCTGAACGAGCCTTCAGACCACAGCCCTGCCGACTCGCCCAGGCCAAGGTTGTCGAAGCGGAGCATTCCCACGCCGTTCTCCGCCAGCGCCCTGCACATCCGTGACGCGGAAGGATGGTCCTTGCCGAGGGTGAAGCCGTGCGAGAAGACACCCCAGCCCCTCACCGGCCCGTCGGGGCGGTCCAGGATGCCGGAGAGCAGTTCTCCGGTGGAACCTTCGAACGAGATTTTTTCGGAGCGGGACACGGCGTCCCCTTTCGTTGTGGCTGTCGTGGTTAAAACGACGACGGCGCCATCCACCGTAAGGTGAGCGACGCCGTCGGCTGTTACCGTCCGTTCGTAAACGGGCGCTAGATCTTGCGGGAGAGGATTGCCTGCTTGACCTCGGCAATTGCCTGCGTTACCTGGATGCCGCGGGGGCATGCTTCGGTGCAGTTGAAGGTGGTGCGGCAGCGCCACACACCTTCCTTGTCATTGAGGATCTCCAGGCGCATGTCGCCGGCGTCATCACGGGAATCGAAGATGAAGCGGTGGGCGTTGACGATCGCTGCCGGGCCGAAGTACTGGCCGTCGGTCCAGAAGACCGGGCAGGAGGACGTGCACGCGGCGCACAGGATGCACTTGGTGGTGTCGTCGAAGCGCTCACGGTCCTCGGCGGACTGCAGGCGTTCCTTGGTGGGCTCGTGGCCCTTGTTGATAAGGAACGGCATGACTTCACGGAAGGACTGGAAGAACGGCTCCATGTCCACGATCAGGTCCTTCTCCACCGGCAGGCCCTTGATGGGTTCCACCGTGATGGGCTTGGTCGTGTCAAGGTCCTTCAGCAGGGTTTTGCACGCGAGGCGGTTGCGGCCGTTGATGCGCATGGCATCGGAACCACAGACGCCGTGGGCGCAGGAACGGCGGAAGGAGACGCTGCCGTCAATCTCCCACTTGACCTTGTGCAGGGCATCCAGCACGCGGTCGGTTCCGTACATGGTCACCTTGAAATCGTCCCAGGTGGCGTCCTCGGAAACCTCGGGGTTGTAACGGCGCACGCGCAGGGTGACGTCGAACGTGGGGATCTCTCCGCCGCCTCCGATGTGCGCGGGCAGCTCGATCTTGGAGGCTGGCTCAGCGAGTTCAGCGGTCATCTTAGTACTTCCTCACCATCGGCTCGTAGCGGGTAAAGACAACCGGTTTGGTGGCCAGGCGGATGCCGGCAATTGCTTCGGCCGATCCGTCAGCCGGGGCGTGGTCGTCCTTGTACGCCATGGAGTGCTTCATGAATTTTTCGTCGTCGCGGTCCGGGAAGTCCTCGCGGAAGTGTCCGCCGCGGGATTCCTCACGGTGCAGGGCAGCAACCGTCATGACCTTGGCCAGTTCCAGCAGGAAGCCCAGTTCAACGGCTTCGAGCAGGTCCAGGTTGAAGCGCTTGCCCTTGTCCTGGACGCTGATGCGCTTGTACCGCTCTTCGAAGGACGCGATGTCCTTGAGGACCTGGTTCAGCGTGTCGGCCGTGCGGAACACCTGCATGTTGGCGTCCATGGTGTCCTGGAGTTCCTTGCGGATCACGGCCACCTTCTCGTCGCCGTTGCCGTTGCGGGCGATATCCAGCAGTTCGATGGTGTACGCCTCCGGGTCCTCCGGGAGCTCCACGAAGTCAGCCGTCTTGGCGTACTCCGCGGCGGCGATGCCGGCGCGCTTGCCGAACACATTGATGTCCAGCAGCGAGTTGGTCCCTAGACGGTTCGAGCCGTGAACCGACACGCAGGCCACTTCACCGGCCGCGTAGAGGCCCGGCACCACGGTGTCGTTGTCCTGCAGCACTTCAGTGGTGATGTTGGTGGGGATGCCGCCCATGGCGTAGTGCGCCGTCGGGAAAACCGGGACCGGCTCCGTGTACGGCTCAACACCGAGGTAGGTGCGGGCAAACTCGGTGATGTCCGGCAGCTTCGCATCGATGTGCGCCGGCTCAAGGTGCGTCAGGTCAAGGAGGACGTAGTCCTTGTTCGGGCCACAGCCGCGGCCTTCGCGGACTTCGTTGGCCATGGAGCGGGCCACGATGTCACGGGGTGCAAGGTCTTTGATGGTGGGGGCGTAGCGCTCCATGAAGCGCTCACCCTCAGAGTTGCGAAGGATGGCGCCTTCGCCGCGTGCGGCTTCCGAAAGCAGGATGCCCAGGCCGGCAAGACCGGTCGGGTGGAACTGGAAGAATTCCATGTCCTCCAGCGGGATGCCGCGGCGGAACGCGATGCCCATGCCGTCACCGGTCAGGGTGTGTGCGTTGGACGTGGTCTTGAAGACCTTGCCAGCACCGCCGGAGGCGAACACCACGGACTTGGCCTGGAACACGTGCAGTTCGCCGGACGCGAGGTCGTAGGACACAACGCCGGCAACACGCTTCTGCTTGTACGGCGTGCCGTCTTCGCGGACAGCGTCTTCCTCGACAGTCAGGAGGTCCAGGACGTAGTACTCGTTGTAGAACTCGACGTTGTGCTTGACGCAGTTTTGGTACAGCGTCTGCAGGATCATGTGACCCGTGCGGTCGGCGGCGTAGCAGGCCCGGCGGACCGGGGCCTTGCCGTGGTCACGGGTGTGGCCGCCGAAGCGGCGCTGGTCAATCCGTCCCTCCGGCGTGCGGTTGAACGGCAGACCCATCTTTTCCAGGTCCAGCACTGCGTCGATGGCTTCCTTCGCCATGACCTCGGCTGCGTCCTGGTCCACCAGGTAGTCGCCGCCCTTAATGGTGTCGAAGGTGTGCCACTCCCAGTTGTCTTCCTCGACATTGGCCAGTGCTGCACACATGCCACCCTGCGCCGCACCGGTGTGCGAGCGGGTGGGGTAGAGCTTGGTCAGTACTGCTGTGCGCGCGCGCTGACCGGATTCGATCGCGGCGCGCATGCCAGCGCCACCGGCACCGACGATGACGACGTCGTACTTATGGACCTGCATACCAGACGCTCTTTCTCTCAAAATTCGCTATAAAACCACGGGCGGGCGGAGCCTGCTCCGTAAAACCGATGCCCGCACACCGTGCGGGCGCAGCTGATCCCCTGACGGGGAAGGTGCCGCTAAGGGGCCGGGCAGAAGCCGCCCGGCAGCGGTACGCCGCTTGCGTCCAGCGGGCACGGGTTGAAGGTGAAGATCACCAGGGTGCCCAGGATGATGATGACGGTGGTGGCGGCGTAGAGGACGGTCTTCAACCAGAAACGCGTCGAGTCCTTCTCGGCGTAGTCGTTGATGATGGTGCGGACGCCGTTGGTGCCGTGCAGCATGGCAAGCCAGAGCATGGCCAGGTCCCAGAACTGCCAGAACGGATCTGCCCACTTGCCGGCCACAAAGCCGAAGTCAATGGCGTGGATGCCTTCGCCGGCCAGGAGGTTGATGAAGAGGTGGCCGAAGATCAGGACCACCAGGACGACGCCCGACAACCGCATGAACAGCCAGGCCGCCATCTCGAAGTTGCCCTTCGAGCCGCCGGTCCGGCGGTACTTCGGGGCGATCAGTCCGGCGCCCGGCTTGCCGCTGCTGTTTTGTCCACTTCGCGGGTTCTGAATCTGGGTAGCAGTCATGGCTTAGTGACCTCCGAAGGCGAGGGAAAGGTGGCGGATGGAGAAGCCGACCATGACGATGACCCAGAGGATCAGGACCGTCCACAGCATCTGGCGCTGGTACTTCGCGCCCTTCTTCCAGAAGTCGACGGCGATGATCCGCAGGCCGTTGAAGGCGTGGAAGACGATCGCTGCGACAAGGCCCGTTTCACCCAGGGCCATAAGGGGGTTCTTGTAGGCGCCGATCACGGCGGTATATGCCTCTGGGGACACGCGCACCAATGAGGTGTCCAGCACATGGACCAACAAGAAGAAGAAAATCACTACACCTGTAATGCGGTGTCCAACCCAGGACCACATGCCTTCACGGCCGCGGTACAAGGTGCCAGCTGGTTTTGTCGGCACTGAATAAACCTCCCTGCAACACAGCGGCGCTGGCATGGGATCCACGCGGGGGGAACGCCTGCTGCGAGAGCACTCGTAAGCTCAAGCCTAAATCTAGGCTTCGCTCACAGCTTATTCAATTTAGGAACTCCTTGGTGTCGCCTGCCTGCGCGGTTTTTGTCCTTATTTGAGACGAACGCCACATTAAGGCACCCGAAGGGGCGCCGGAGGGACGGCATCTGCCCGTATCAGGGCGGTGGTCGGCTAAAGTAGGCCTTGATGACTACAGACATAGCGACAAGCCGGGATTCACCGCTGGACCGTTTTATTGCGGTAATTCCTGCAGGCGGAGTGGGGACCCGCCTCTGGCCCCTGTCACGTGCAGCAGCCCCCAAATTCCTCCACGATCTCACCGGTTCCGGCAGCACACTGCTGCGGGCGACCTACGACCGCCTGGAACCGCTGGCCGGTAAGGGCGTACTGGTTGTTACCGGTGTCGCGCACCGGAACGCGGTGTGCAGCCAGCTTCCCGAGATCCAGGATTCCGATCTGGTGCTTGAAAGCGAGCCCAAGGACTCCGGCGCGGCTATCGGCCTCGCGGCGGCCATCCTTTACCAGCGGGATCCGGAGATCATCATGGGTTCCTTCGCCGCGGACCAGGTGATCAGCCCCGACGATCTCTTCCAGGACGCCGTACGGGAAGCCATTCATACGGCCGCTGCCGGCAAGATCGTCACCATCGGCATCAAGCCCACCCACCCGTCCACCGGGTTCGGGTACATCCGCTCCGGCGAGAACCTTTCCATCGCGAAGGCGCCGAGCGCGCAGGCCGTGGTGGAGTTCGTGGAGAAGCCCAGCGAGGACGTTGCCCAGCAGTACGTGGACAGCGGCGAGTACGTATGGAACGCGGGTATGTTTGTTGCTCCCGTGTCACTGATGCTCAAGCATCTCGAAGCAAACCAGCCTGAACTGTTCAAGGGACTCACGGAGATCGCCGAGGCCTGGGACACGCCGGAGCGTGACGAGGTCACGGCCCGTGTCTGGCCCACGCTGCCGAAGATCGCCATCGACTACGCGGTGGCGGAGCCTGCCGCCGCTGCCGGGGACGTCGCCGTCGTGCCCGGTGCCTTCCGCTGGGACGACGTCGGTGACTTCGCCTCCGTGGGCCGGCTCAACAGCGCCAGGGAAGTGGACGATGTAACGGTCCTCGGCGAAGGCGCCCGTGTATTCACCGAAAACGCCAGCGGCGTTGTGGTCACGGACACCAAGCGTGTCATCGCGCTGATCGGCATCAAGGACGTTGTCATCGTTGACACCCCGGATGCTTTGCTGGTGACCACCATGGCGCACTCGCAGCGTGTCAAGGCCGCCGTTGATGCGCTCAAGGCCAGCGGCGACACCGACGTCCTCTGATTTCGGACCCAGCCCAAGCTTTCCGGCGCCGCCGGGGAGCTTGGGCTGATCTGTGTCCGGTGCCGGAAGCCGGCTCCGGGATCCGTAACCCGCAGACCCTGATGCGGGTATTCGCGGCACCATCGCTAGAGTTGTTCCGTGCGCAATTACACTACTGAAGCCGAGCCAACCGCCCTTGTGGGGCCGTGGCTGGAGCCGCTGCTGCCGGAACTCATCGATTTCCGCCGTGACCTCCATGCGCATCCGGAGTTGTCCTTCAAGGAGTTCCGGACCACCAACAAGCTGGCGGAGCGGCTGGAAGCTGCCGGCCTGAAGCCGCGCCGGCTCGAAGGTACCGGCCTCACCGTTGACGTCGGCGAAGGCCCCATCGCCACGGCCCTGCGCGGAGACATCGACGCCCTCCCCATCATCGAGGAAACCGGCCTGCCGTTCGCGTCGAAGAACCACGGCGTCACCCACGCCTGCGGCCACGATGTCCACACCACCACCATGCTGGGGATTGCCCTGGTGCTGCACCGCATGCACCAGGAATCGCCGCTGGGCGGCAGTGTCCGCATCATTTTCCAGCCGGCCGAGGAAACCATGCCCGGCGGAGCGCACGCCTGCATCGAGCAGGGCGTGCTCGATGGCGTGCCGCGCATCTTGGCCCTGCACTGCGATCCGCGCATCGACGTGGGCAAGATCGGCACGCGGATCGGGGCCATCACCTCGGCCTCGGACACCATCCGGATCGAGCTTTCCGGACGCGGCGGCCACACCTCCCGCCCGCACCTGACCGAGGACCTCGTCTTCGCGCTGGCGCAGATCGCCGTGAACGTGCCGGCAGTGCTGTCCCGCCGGGTGGACGTCCGCAGCGGCGTCTCGGTGGTCTGGGGACACATTTCCGCCGGCTCGGCACCCAACGCCATTCCCGGCACGGGCTACATGGCCGGAACCATGCGGTGCCTGGACCGCGATGCCTGGCACAGCGCAGGCGAACTCCTGGACGAAGTGGTCCATCAGGTTGCTGGGCCCTACAACGTGGACGTCCGGCTGGAGCACACCCGGGGCGTTCCGCCGGTGGTCAACTCCGAACATGAGACGGCCCTGATCGAGGCAGCCGCGCGCGCTGAAATCGCCGAAAGTGCCGTGGTCCTCACCCCGCAGTCCATGGGCGGCGAGGACTTCGCCTGGTTCCTGGCTGAACTTCCAGGGGCGATGATGCGGCTTGGCACCAAGACGCCCGGCGGCGAGGAATACGACCTTCACCGAGGCGATTACATCCTGGACGAGCGTGCCCTGGGCTACGGCATCCAGGTCCTGACCGCCGCGGCCCTCCGCACCATCCGCGACCTCTAAGCAACGCCCCACAGCGCGAACGGACACTTAAGCCCCGCACCAGAGCGCGAACGGACAGTTAAGCCCCGCACCAGGGCGCGAACGGACAGTTAAGGCCCGCACCAGGGCCTCAACTGTCCGTTCGCGCCCTCCCTTTGCCCCGATAAGTTGTGCACAATTCAATTGTGCGTTATTGTTTTTCTATGACCGACGCTCCCAGACTCAATCGCCAGGTGTGCTTCGCGCTGTATTCCGCGTCGAAGGCAGCCACCGCCGTTTACCGGCCCATGCTTGACGAGCTGGGACTGACCTATCCCCAGTACCTCGTCATGCTGGTGCTCTGGGAGGATCAGCCGCGCAGTGTCCGCGAACTGGGGGAGGAGCTGGGCCTGGACTCCGGCACGCTCTCCCCGCTGCTGAAGCGGCTCGAGTCGCTGGGGCTGGTGGAGCGCCGGCGTTCGGCCGAGGATGAACGCCGGGTTGAGGTCTTCCTCACGGACTCCGGTACGGCCCTCAGCGCCAAGTCCAGGGCAATACCCCAGCAGCTCGCAGACGCGGCAGGCCTTTCCGCGGCCGAGCTCGACCAGCTCCGGGAGACCCTCGGCCGGCTCACAGCCGCCCTCCATTCCTCCCGCTAGACAGACTTTCCATCCAACAGAACGGAACCACGTGAAGACTCTCTACACAGCAGAAGCACTCGCCTCAGGCGAGGGCCGGGACGGCACTGCCCGCACCAAGGACGGCAAACTCGACGTGACCCTGGCCAGCCCCGTGGAACTGGGCGGCGACGGCCAGGGCACCAACCCGGAACAGCTCTTCGCGGCCGGCTACGCGGCGTGCTTCCACTCGGCCCTCCGCCTGGTGGGCCGGAAGGAAAAAGCCGACCTCACGGATTCCGCCGTCGCGGCGAAGATCCACTTCGGCGCCCTCGAGGACGGTGTGGGTTACGGCCTGGCCGCCGAGCTCGAAATCGCCCTGCCCGCCCTGGACCTGGCCACAGCGGAGGCCCTCGTGGCCAAGGCACACCGGATCTGCCCCTATTCCAATGCCACCCGCGGCAACATCAACGTAGACATCAAAATCCTGGAGGTGGCCGCATGAGCGCCAACACCGTAACCCTTCCCGTCACCACCCGCGAGATCCAGCTGGTGTCGCGTCCGCACGGCCGGCCCGTCCCGGAGAACTTCCGCCTCGCCGAGTCGGAGCTCCCGGAACTGCAGGACGGTCAGGTGCTGGTCCGCAACCGTTTCATCTCCGTTGACCCTTACATGCGCGGCCGCATGAACGACGTCAAGTCCTACTCCGCGCCGTTTGCGCTGGATGCAGCGCTCGACGGCGGCGCTGTCGGCGAGGTGATCGCGTCCAGGTCGGAGGAACGCAAGGTAGGGGACGTCGTCGTGCATTCCCTTGGCTGGCGTGAATACGCCGTGCTGGACGCCTCCGCCACCTCCCTGGCCCGCACCGACCTGGCACCGGCATCGGCGTTCCTGGGAGCGCTGGGCATGACCGGCCTGACCGCCTACGCCGGCCTGCTGAAAGTAGCCGAGTTCAAGCCCGGAGAGGTCGTCTTCGTTTCCGGAGCCGCGGGTGCCGTCGGGTCCCTGGTCGGCCAGATCGCCAAGGCCATGGGTGCCTCCCGCGTGATCGGCAGCGCAGGATCCCCGGAAAAGGTGGCACGGCTGCTGGAGCTCGGCTTCGATGCCGCCTTCAACTACAACGACGGCCCGGTGGCTGACCAGCTCGCCGCGGCAGCGGGTGAACGCGGGATCGACGTGTACTTCGACAACGTCGGCGGTGAACACCTTGAAGCGGCGCTCTCCGCGCTGACTGTCGGCGGCCGTGTAGCCATGTGCGGCGCCATTGCGCAGTACAACTCGACCGAGGCCACTCCGGCTCCCCGCAACCTCATGCAGGCCATCGGCAAGCAGCTGACCCTCAAGGGCTTCCTGGTCGGCGGCTACTGGCAGTATATGGGCGAGTTCGTCGAAGCTGTGTCCGCCTGGGTTGCTGATGGCACGGTCCGCTACGACGAAACCGTCGTGGACGGCCTGGAGAACGCCCCGCAGGCTTTTATGGACCTTCTCGACGGCGCCAACACCGGGAAAATGCTGGTCCGGATCTAGGAAATGGACGTGACTTGCGGTGGCGGCTACCGATAGGTAACAAGTTCTCAACAATCTCCCGGAAGGTGCGCCGGCGTGGTATCAGGACGTGTCCCAGGCCACTACAGTAGCTGACATCAGTGCGCCTCGGCGCAGTGCTGCGAACCCATCAGTGAAAACAGAATTTCAGTGTGGAGCATTCGAAACGGACACTCATTGAACCCCCGTCGTAGCGCCTATCTCTTTGTTCCTGGAGGAAAATTGAAGAACTCACTGCGTGCAACCCTGAAGCGCGGTTCAATGGCCGGTGCCGCCACCGCGGGTGCGGCCGCCCTGCTACTGTCCGGCTGCGGGGCTCCCCCGGAATCCGGAAGCACCGCAAGCGCCACCGCCAGCAACTACACCGGCTGCATCGTGTCCGACTCCGGTGGATTCGACGACCAGTCGTTCAACCAGTCCTCGTACGAAGGACTGAAGAAGACCGAGAAGGACCTTGGAATCAAGGTCAACCAGGTCGAATCCAAGACCAACAACGACTTTGAACCGAACCTCCGCGCCATGGTCACCGCCGGCTGTAACCTGACCATCACTGTTGGCTTCCTGCTGGGCGATGCCACCAAGGCCCAGGCAACCGCCAACCCGGACAAGCACTTCGCCATCATCGACTTCGGCTACGATACCCCCATCACCAACGTCAAGCCGATTATCTATGACACGGCCCAGGCTGCTTTCATGGCCGGTTACCTCGCCGCCGCGACCACCAAAACCGGGACGGTCGCCACGTTCGGCGGCATCAAGATCCCCACGGTCACCATCTTCATGGACGGCTACGCCGACGGAGTGAAGTACTACAACGAAAAGAAGGACAAGGACGTCAAGGTCCTTGGCTGGGACAAGGCGAAGCAGGACGGCAGCTTCACCGGTGACTTCGAAAAGCAGGACAAGGGCAAGCAGCTGACCCAGAACTTCCTGGACCAGGGGGCGGACATCGTGATGCCCGTTGCCGGACCCGTGGGCAAGGGCGCCGGCGCGGCCCTGAAGGAAGCCAAGGCAGCAGGCAAGGACGTCAAGCTCATCTGGGTTGACTCCGACGGCTTCCTGACCGCCCCGGACTACAAGGAAATCATGCTCTCCTCCGTGATGAAGCAGATGGGCGAGGCCGTTGAGACGGTTGTGAAGGAAGACAAGGACGGCAAATTCACCAACACGCCGTACGTCGGCACCCTTGCGAACGACGGCGTCCAGCTGGCCCCGTTCCACGACCTGGAGTCGCAGGTTTCCGCGGAGCTGAAGACTGAACTGGACCAGATCAAGAAGGACATTGTTGACGGCAAGCTGAAGGTCGAGTCGGCAGCAAGCCCGAAGGCTTAGTTCCCTCCGCAGAGCGCCACCACCCGGTTGGTCATTGACTTCCGGGCGGTGGCGCTTTGCGTTGGGTGTCGGCTCTTCCAGCGGGCTCTTCCCGTTCCGTCAATGGCTGCAGGCACTAGGCTGGTGCTGCAGCCACATATCCCGTCCGGGCACATTTTCCGGACGCTTCGAGATTGGTCAGAGTTTTGAAACTTGAACTCAGAGGGATCACCAAACGCTTCGGCTCCCTAATTGCCAACGATCACATCGATGTGGTTGTTGAACCCGGGCAAATTCATTGCCTGCTCGGTGAAAACGGCGCTGGCAAGTCCACGCTAATGAATGTCCTGTATGGACTGTATGAGCCCAGCGAGGGCGAAATCCTGGTGGACGGCAAAGCCGTCACCTTCCGCGGCCCGGGCGATGCCATGGCTGCAGGCATCGGCATGGTGCACCAGCACTTCATGCTGGTCCCGGTATTTACCGTCGCGGAGAACGTGGCGCTCGGCGCCGAGACTACCAAAGCGGGCGGCTTCCTCGACCTGGACGACACGCGCCGGAAGATCAAGGAAATTTCCGACAAATACGGTTTCGACGTCGACCCCGACGCCCTGATCGAGGACCTTCCGGTAGGCGTCCAGCAGCGCGTTGAAATCATCAAGGCCCTGGTCCGCGATGCGAAGGTGCTCATCCTCGATGAGCCCACGGCAGTGCTGACACCGCAGGACACCGATGAGCTGCTGGACATCATGCGCCAGCTGAAAAGCAGCGGCACGTCGATCGTTTTCATCTCCCACAAACTCCGCGAGGTGAAGGCGGTGTCCGACACGATCACCGTCATTCGGCGCGGCAAAGTGGTGGGTACGGCGGACCCCGGTGCGTCCACCACCGAGCTTGCCTCCATGATGGTGGGCCGCGCGGTCAACCTGACGCTGGACAAGGCAGCGGCCAAACCGCAGGAAACCACGTTCCAGGTCAAGGACCTCACCGTGATCGCCCCGACAGGCCAGCACGTTGTGGACGGCCTCAGCTTCGACATCGCCCGCGGCGAAATCCTGGCGGTCGCAGGCGTGCAGGGCAACGGCCAGACTGAACTGACCGAAGCCATCCTGGGCCTGCAGGAGCGCTGCCACGGATCAATCCTGCTTGACGGCGAAGAACTCCTGGGCCACAGCGTCAAGGAAGTCCTCAATGCAGGCGTCGGCTTTGTCCCCGAAGACAGGACCGTTGACGGGCTCATCGGCACGTTCTCCATCGCGGAAAACCTGGTGCTGGACCGCTACGACCAGCCGCCTTTCGCCAAGGGCATCAGCATGAGCCCCGCCAGGATCCTGGAGAACGCCAAGTCCCGGATCGACGAGTTCGACGTCCGGACACCGTCCGGGTCACTGGCCGCGGGCACACTCTCCGGCGGAAACCAGCAGAAGGTAGTCATGGCCCGGGAGCTGTCCCGGCCGCTGCGCCTCTTCATCGCCTCCCAGCCCACCCGCGGCGTGGACGTGGGGTCCATCGAGTTCCTGCACAAACGCATCGTGGCCGAACGCGACCAGGGCACCCCGGTGATGATCGTCTCCACCGAACTCGACGAAGTGATCGAGCTCGCCGACCGCATCGCAGTGCTCTACAAGGGCAAGCTGGTGGGCATCGTCCCGGCCGGCACCGGCCGCGACGTCCTGGGCCTGATGATGGCCGGGCTTTCCCCGGAAGACGCCCACGCGGACACCACGGTCACCACCCACGCTGACACCGCCCGCCCGCACAAGCCGGCACAGACTTCCACCTCCGGCGCCGAAGGAGGCGACCATGACTGAACAGGACAAGCCCAAACACGTGGCTGACGAAAACGCGGAGGAAAACCGCGACGCGCAGCCTGCCGAACCCCAGGCGCCGGCCGACGACGCAGCAGCCGCCGCCTCGCTGGACACAGCCGGCGGCGCCATGCAGCCCTCGGCCGTTCCCGTCTCGGCCCAGAGCGGCACCGTCCCGGGCGGACCGGACACCCTGGTCCGGCGGATCTTCACGGGCAGCGGCATGGTCTCGGTCCTTGCGGTGCTGCTCGCCCTGATCCTCGGCGGACTGCTGATCGCCAGCACGGACAAGCAGGTGGGAGCCACGGCAAGCTACCTCTTTGCCCGGCCCTCGGACTTCCTCTCGGCTCTCTGGACCGCTGCGACGCGTTCGTACGTCGCGCTGTTCCAGGGTTCGGTGTTCAATCCCCGGGGCTCGAGTGTCGCGGTGCAATTTGCGCCGCTGATGGAGACCCTCACCATAGCGACACCGCTCATCACCGCGGGCCTGGGCGTGGCACTGGCATTCCGAGCCGGCCTGTTCAACATCGGCGCCCAGGGCCAGATCATCATGGCCGGCATCCTTGCCGCCTGGGCCGGCTTCGCGCTGCACCTGCCCGTGGGCCTGCACCTCCTGCTGGTCCTCGTCGCCGGCATCGTGGGCGGTGCCATCTGGGGTGGACTGGTGGGCCTGCTGAAGGCACGCACAGGAGCCCACGAGGTCATCCTGACCATCATGTTCAACTACATCGCCCTGTACTTCCTGCGCTACCTGCTGAACACCCCGGCGTTCCAGCGGCCGGGGGAGTCCAACCCCATCTCGCCGATCCTGGATCCCTCCGCTGTGTACCCGCAGATTTTCGGGACCCAGTACAGGCTGCACCTGGGCTTCGTCCTGGCCATCGCGGCCACCGTCCTCGTCTGGTGGCTGCTCAACCGGTCCACCGTCGGATTCGAATTCCGGGCCATCGGGGCGAACCCCAAGGCGGCACTGACCGCCGGCATCAACGTTCCCCGGGCCACCGTCCTGGTCATGGCAATCGCCGGTGCCCTGGCCGGCATGTCCGGCGTGGCGCAGGTGGCGGGAACCGAAAAGGTCCTGACCGACGGCGTCGCCGCCACCTACGGCTTCGACGCCATCACCGTTGCACTCCTGGGACGCTCGACGCCGTGGGGCACCTTCGCGGCCGGCCTGCTGTTCGGCGCCTTCCGCGCCGGGGCGGTGCAGATGCAGATCCAGACCGGAACCCCCATCGACATCGTGCTGGTGGTCCAGTCGCTGATCGTCCTGTTCATCGCGGCCCCGCCGCTGGTGCGTGCCATCTTCGGGCTCAATCCCCGCAAAAGGAAGGCCGCTAGGCCCGGCAAGTCCAGGACGGCAGCAACCACCGGAGGTGCAGCATGAGCACAACAGCAACATCGCCTGTTCCGGGCGCACCGCAGCAGGGGACGCCGCAGTCGGCCAAGGAAAAGGCCCCCGCAATTTCAGCGAAGCCCGTGACCTGGAAGGTGCCGGTCCTGCTGGCCGTCCTCGGCGTCGTGGCGTTCGTCTTCTTCGGGGTCATGGGACCCAACCAGACGGCAAGTTTCGGGATCTCGTCGAGCGGTGACTTCTTCCAGCTTCCGGCCATCCAGGTGCCCGCCTTCCTCGGCGGCATCGCGCTTTCGGTCCTGATGCTGGGCCTCGCCGCATACGCGGTGTACCGGAAAACCCGGAACGAACCCTCGCCCGGCTGGCTTCCCATCGTCTTCATCGTCCTTTTCGTGGCAGCCTTCCTGATCTGGGTGGTGGGCGGCGCCCGCACACCCAGCATCTCGCTGGCCGGTCTCATCGCCGGTTCCGTGACGCTCGCTGTTCCCCTCGTCTTCGGCTCCCTCTCGGGCGTGCTCTGCGAACGCGCCGGCGTCGTCAACATCGCTATTGAAGGCCAGCTGCTTGGCGGTGCCTTCACGGCGGCAATGGTCGCCACCCTGACCAGGAGCCCCTTCATCGGGCTGCTGGCGGCGGCCGTCGCCGGCGCCGTCGTCTCCATGGTGCTGGCTGTCTTCAGCATCAAGTACCTGGTCAACCAGATCATCGTGGGCGTGGTCCTCAACGTTCTGGTCTCCGGCCTGACCGGTTTCCTGTTCAGTACCGTGATGCAGGCCAACAAAGCCCTGTTCAATTCACCGGGCCGCCTGCCCATTATCGACATCCCCGTGCTGTCCAGCATCCCGGTGATCGGCCCCATCCTGTTTAAGCAGTCCGTGGTGGGTTACCTGATGTACATCGCGGTCATCGTGGTGTGGGTCGGCCTCTTCAAGACCAAATGGGGCCTGCGCGTCCGGGCCGTCGGGGAACACCCGCAGGCCGCCGATACCTTGGGCATCAAAGTCAATGCCACGCGCTTCTGGAACGTCACGCTCGGCGGTGCCGTGGCAGGCATCGGCGGTTCCTTCTTCACGCTGGTGGCGATTGACAGCTTCACCAAGGAGATTTCGGGCGGACGCGGCTTCATCGCCCTGGCCGCGCTCATCTTCGGCCGGTGGAACCCGATCGGTGCCTTCTTCGCCGCACTGCTGTTCGGCTTCGCGGACAACCTGCAGAGCATCGTGACCATCATCGGCACACCGGTTCCGAGCCAGTTCATGGCCATGCTGCCCTACCTGGTGACGGTACTCGCCGTGGCTGGACTGGTTGGCCGCTCCAGGCCGCCGGCGGCTGACGGCATACCCTACGTCAAGGGTTGACGGCCGTGGAAGACGCTTCGCGCCCGGAGGGTCCGCTCCACCCGGCCGCGGACGTGGACTGGCCGGCCCTCGAAGCCGCCGCCGTGTCCGCCATGAAGAACGCGTATGCGCCGTATTCGAAGTTCGCGGTGGGGGCAGCTGCCCTCACCGCGGACGGCAGGATCGTCAGCGGCTGCAACGTCGAGAACGCCAGCTACGGCCTGACACTGTGCGCGGAATGCTCCCTGGTGGGCAACCTGCACATGACCGGAGGCGGGCTGCTGCGCGCCTTCTACTGTGTGGACGCCGGCGGCAACATCCTGATGCCGTGCGGACGCTGCCGCCAGTTGCTGTACGAATTCCGGGCTCCCGACATGGAGCTGATGACAACGCAGGGAATCAAAACCATGGACCAGGTGCTACCCGACGCCTTTGGTCCCCAACACCTGGAGGAACCCCGGTGACCCCAACCCCGAGCAACACTGAAGCGTTCGACGCCGTCGACATCATCCGCATCAAGCGGGACAGGGGCGTCCTGAGCCCGGCGCAGATCGACTGGACCATCGACGCCTACACCCGCGGTGCGATCGCCGACGAACAGATGGCCGCCCTGAACATGGCCATCCTGCTCAACGGGATGGACCGCGCGGAAATATCGCGCTGGACCGCCGCGATGATCGCATCCGGCGAACGGATGGACTTCTCCGGACTGAGGCGTGCCGACGGCAGCGTGAAGCCGACGTCGGACAAGCACTCCACCGGGGGAGTGGGGGATAAGATCACGCTGCCGCTGGCACCGCTGGTTGCTGTTTTCGGCGTGGCCGTCCCGCAGCTGTCGGGGCGCGGGCTCGGCCACACCGGCGGCACGCTGGACAAACTGGAGTCAATCCCGGGGTGGCGCGCAGCGCTGAGCAACGACGAGATGATGGCCCAGCTGCAGGACGTCGGGGCAGTGATCTGTGCCGCAGGCGCCGGGCTGGCACCTGCGGACAAGAAGCTCTATGCCCTCAGGGACGTCACCGGAACCGTGGAGGCCATCCCGCTCATCGCGTCCTCCATCATGAGCAAGAAAATCGCCGAAGGCACGGGGTCGCTGGTCCTGGACGTCAAGGTGGGAAGCGGCGCCTTCATGAAGGACGAGGCCCGCGCGAGGGAACTGGCCGAGACGATGGTCGCCCTGGGCAAGGACGCCGGGGTCAACACTGTTGCCCTGCTGACCAATATGGACACGCCACTGGGACTCACGGCCGGAAACGCCATCGAGGTGGACGAATCGGTGCAGGTGCTGGCCGGCGGCGGCCCGGAGGACGTCGTCGAACTGACCGTCCGCCTGGCGGAGGAAATGCTGGCCTGCGCGGGCGTGCATGACGCCGACCCGCGCGCCGCGCTCAAGGACGGCCGGGCCATGGACGTGTGGAACCGCATGATCGAGGCCCAGGGCGGGGATCCCCGGGCCAAGCTCCCCGTTGCCAGGGAATCCGAAGTTGTCTACGCGCCGGCCGACGGTGTCCTCGTGGAGCTGGACGCCCTGGCCGTGGGCGTGGCGGCCTGGCGGCTGGGCGCGGGCCGGGCCCGCAAGGAGGACCAGGTCCAGGCAGGAGCCGGGGTCAGGCTGCACGCCAAGCCCGGTGCCGTGGTCCGTGCCGGCGAGCCGCTGATGACACTGCTGACGGACACCCCGGAGAAGTTCGGACGTGCCAAGGAGGCCCTTGAAGGTGCCGTGGTGGTTGCGCCGGAAGGCTCCCGGCCGGCGCAGAAACTCATCATCGACCGCATCGCCTGACCACGCGGGTTCTCTCCGGCAGGGTCCCTGCGGTGGCGGCACGGGCCGTCCGCGGACCGGCCGGGGAGAAAACGGGTGGCCCCGGCCGTTAGGAAACTGTGCAGGCTATCAACGACTTCATTCTCGCGGCGGCGGGGCAGCCCTGGGTTCTCCTCCTGGTGCTGGCCTGCTGCGTGATCGACGGGTTCTTCCCGCCGATCCCCAGCGAGTCGGTGGTTGTTGGCCTGGCGGCCGTGGCAGCAACCGCCGACGTGCCCAACCCCTGGCTGCTGATGCTCATGGCCGCGCTGGGTGCATTCGGCGGTGACAACATCGCCTACCTGATCGGACGCAGGGTAGGTACGCGGCGCTGGCGGTGGATGCGCGGACCGCGGATGCAGACGGCCTTCCACTGGGCCGGGAATGAACTGAGGAAGCGGCCGGCGTCCCTGGTCCTCGTGGCCCGTTTCGTTCCGATCGGCCGGGTGGCAGTGAACCTCACCGCCGGCGCCACGCATTTTCCGCACCTGCGGTTCGTGGGGCTGACCGTGCTGTCCGCCGCGCTGTGGTCCTCGTATTCCGTAGCGATCGGCCTGTTTTTCGGGCAGTGGTTCGAGGACAACCACCTGCTCGGTGCCACCATTGCCATTGTCTGCGCCATCTTGCTCGGGATCATTGTTGACATCATGATCAGCCGCTTCCGTGGCCGGCTGCCCGAAGAACCTGCGGAGGAGCCCGCATCAGGTCCCTAGCAGGGGCCATGCAGCGGCCGGCGTACAAGCAGCGCCTGCCCGGAGGAGGCTCCAGTGAATTGTTTTTCTCCCACCGGAGCGTAGCGAATCATGCTTCTGACATGCGACACTAAATAGGATTTCCATCACTTCATAGGAGCAGGGCCCCGCGTGGAATTTATCAATGAGGCAGTGCTCCATGCCGCAGGCCAATGGTGGATTTATCCCATACTGCTGGTGTTCTTTTTTGTCGACGGTTTCGCGATGGTGGTACCCAGCGAGACGCTCATCGTCGCGCTCGCTGCGTTCTCACGCCAGAGCGGCGAACCCAACCTCTGGATTCTCGGGGCCACCGCGCTGGTCGGCGCCATTGCCGGCGACAACATGGCGTACATGCTGGGTCGGAAGATCGGGCTGGAACGGTGGCGCTGGATGCGCAAACCCAAGGTGCAGAAAGTCTTCGCGTGGGCCAATTATGAGCTGGAGAAGCGCGGCGCGGTGCTGATCTTCACGGCCCGGTATATTCCCTGGGGCCGCGTGGCAGTCAATTACGTGGCCGGCACCACCGCTTTTCCGCACCGCAGGTTCTTCATCCTGGATGCCTTTGCCTGCTTTACCTGGGTGGGTTACTCGATCGGGATAGGCCTGTTGGCCAGTTCCTTCCCCTTGCTGCATGACAACCCGTTGCTCGGCGCCGGCATTGCCGTGGTGTTCGCCATCATTCTCGGGATCATCATCGACCACCTGCTGCGCTGGTGGCACAAGCGGCTCGGCCGCCACGACGCCGAAGTCGTGGATGAGTGGCTGGACGGCGGAACCGGCACCGCCCCGGCGGCTGTCCACGGCCACGGGACAGTGCTCGCCGCCCCCGCCGGAGAAGCCGAGGCCAGGGAAGCCTGACGGCTGGCATTACGCGGCCGCCGACCCTAAGGTGGGAACCGTGACTGAGCCTATTCCTGACGCTGCCCCTGCCATCGACTTCGACCTCAAGAGCCTCCCCAAGGTATCCCTGCACGACCACCTGGACGGCGGCCTGCGCCCGGCCACCATCATCGAACTGGCGGAGGCCGTCGGACACACCCTGCCCTCCACCGATCCGGTGGCGCTGGGGGAATGGTTCCGCGAGTCCGCCGACTCCGGCTCCCTGGTCCGCTACCTCGAGACCTTCGACCACACCATCGCCGTGATGCAGACCAAAGAGGGCCTCTTCCGGGTGGCCAAGGAATTCGTCGAGGACCTTGCCGACGACGGCGTGGTGTACGGCGAAGTGCGCTGGGCGCCCGAGCAGCACCTGCAGAAGGGGCTGACGCTGGACGAAGTGGTCGAAGCCATCCAGGAAGGGCTCGACGCCGGCGTGGACGCCGTCGCCGAAACCGGCCGGGAAATCCAGGTGGGCCAGCTCATCACGGCCATGCGCCACGCGGACCGCGGCCAGGAGATTGCCGAACTGGCAGTCCGGCACCGCAACAACGGAGCCGTGGGCTTCGATATTGCCGGTGCCGAGGACGGCTTCCTGCCGGCCCGCTTCCGGGATGCCTTCACGTACCTGGCCCAGCACAATTTCCCCGCCACGGTCCACGCCGGCGAAGCCGCCGGCCTGGAAAGCATCCAGTCAGCCCTTGTTGACGGCCGTGCCCTGCGCCTGGGCCACGGCGTGCGCATCGCCGAGGACATCACGGTCGAATTCGACGACGAAGACGCAGAAGAGGGAGACGACGCCGACGACAACATCGGCATGGTGACCCTTGGCGAGCTTGCCAGCTGGGTCCGCGACCGCGGCATCGCCCTGGAGATCTGCCCGTCCTCCAACCTGCAGACCGGCGCCATCGCCGGCTTCGGCGAGGGCATCGAAAGCCACCCGCTGGACATGCTCTACCAGATCGGCTTCAACGTCACCATCAACACCGACAACCGGCTGATGAGCGGCGTGACCCTCACCGACGAGTTCGAACTGCTTGTGGAGACCTTTGACTACGACCTGGACGATCTCCTTGAGCTGACACTCAACGCCGCCGAGGCCGCGTTCCTGCCGCTGGAGGAAAAGGAAGCCCTCGTTGAGTACATCAACGACGCCTACGCCAATCTTGCCTAAGGACGGTCCGGGCCAGGCCGCCTCAGGGGTCGACTCTTTGGCGGCAAGGATAGCCGCCCTCCGGGAACACTGCCCCTGGATGGGGGCACTGACCCACGAGTCCCTCGTGGAGTACCTCCTCGAGGAAGCCTTTGAGGTCGCCGAAACAATTGAAACCGGCGCCGACGAGGCAGAGCTCCGCGATGAGCTGGGCGATGTGCTGCTCCAGGTGGTGCTGCACGCCCGCCTCGCAGAGGAACGCGGGAGCTTCGGCTTCGACGACGTCGTCCAGGGGCTTGAGGCGAAGCTGATCCGCCGGAATCCGCACGTGTTCCGGCCGGACGGCTCGCTGCAGGACACCTTCCCCGCCAGCGTGGCGGAGATCGTCCGGAAATGGGACTCCATCAAGCGGGCCGAGAAGCCGGAACGCGGTGATCCCTTCGAAGGAATCCCGCAGGCACTTCCGGCTCTCGCCCGGGCCCAAAAGTCACTGGACCGGGCCGGGCGGGCAGGCATCACTGCGGCCGCACCCGTCCCCTCAGTGGGTCAGCTCGTCGGCGCCTTCGCCACTGAGGATGAGCTCGGGGAGTTTCTCTTCGAGCTCGCCGCCGCCGCCCGAACCAGGGATTTCGACGCCGAACGCGCCCTCCGCGGGGCCGTCCGGCGTTACCAGGACAGCCACCGCCCTGGTCACCCGGCTACGCCCCGGACGGGATCATGACGTCCGGGTTCTGGATAGGTTTCCGTAACGTGCACCACTCTCGACTACGCTAGTCCCTGACGAGGACGTCGAGTTTTTCCGCTAGTTTCCCAGTAAATCGCTTCACCATAAGGAGCATATTCATGGCGCTTATCGATGCCATCCACGCCCGCGAGATCCTCGATTCCCGTGGCAACCCGACCGTAGAAGTCGAAGTTCTGCTGTCCGACGGCCAGATCGGCCGCGCAGCAGTCCCCTCCGGTGCTTCCACCGGCGAACACGAGGCCGTTGAACTCCGCGACGGAGACAAGGGACGCTACCTCGGCAAGGGTGTCCAGAAGGCCGTTGACGCTGTCATCGACCAGATCGCTCCGGCCCTGACCGGCTTCGACGCCACCGACCAGCGCAGCATCGACCAGGCCATGATCGACCTGGACGGCACCGCGAACAAGGGCAAGCTCGGCGCCAACGCCATCCTGGGTGTTTCCCTGGCCGTGGCCAACGCCGCTGCAGCTTCCGCTGACCTGCCGCTGTACAAGTACCTGGGCGGCCCCAACGCGCACGTCCTGCCGGTTCCGCTGATGAACATCCTCAACGGTGGCTCGCACGCCGACTCCGACGTGGACATCCAGGAATTCATGATTGTCCCGATCGGCGCCGAGACCTTCTCCGAGGGCCTGCGCTGGGGCGTTGAGGTCTACCACAACCTCAAGTCCGTCCTGCAGGCCAAGGGCCTCTCCACCGGCCTCGGCGACGAGGGCGGCTTCGCTCCGAACCTGCCGTCCAACCGTGCCGCCCTGGACCTGATCCAGGAAGCCATCAAGAACGCCGGCTACACCCCGGGCAAGGACATTGCCCTGGCACTGGACGTTGCCTCCTCCGAGTTCTTCAAGGACGGTGCCTACCAGTTCGAAGGCAAGGCACTTTCCGCCACCGAGATGAGCGCGTACTACGCCGAGCTCGTGGCCGACTACCCGCTGGTTTCCATCGAGGACCCGCTGGATGAAAACGACTGGGAAGGCTGGAAGACCCTCACCGACTCCATCGGCGACAAGGTCCAGCTCGTGGGCGACGACCTGTTCGTCACCAACCCGGCCATCCTGCAGCGCGGCATCGACACCAAGACCGCCAACTCGCTCCTGGTCAAGGTCAACCAGATCGGCTCCCTGACCGAGACGCTGGATGCAGTGTCGCTGGCCCAGCGTGCCGGCTACACCACCATCACCTCGCACCGCTCCGGCGAAACCGAGGACACCACGATTGCTGACATCTCCGTTGCCACCAACGCGGGCCAGATCAAGACCGGTGCCCCGGCACGCTCCGAGCGCGTTGCCAAGTACAACCAGCTGCTGCGCATCGAAGAGGAACTCGACGACGCCGCACGCTACGCCGGACGCAGCGCATTCCCGCGTTTCAAGGGCTAGCCTCCAAAGAAACAGCTGACCGGTGGCTATGGTTGAAAGACCATGGCCACCGGTTCTGTTTGTGCCAAGGACCGGTTCGCGGCCAGAACTGAGCACAGCACGGACCATTCATTACAGGAGTGTCATGGCCACCCGCCGTCCCAAGGTTCCCCGGGCCACGCCCGCGGCGCGTCAGTCCAAGGACGCCGACGACGGCGCTGAAGTCATCCGCGCGGATTTCGGCGCGACGCGGCACCTGCCCGCCGCCGAGGCCAAGGCGCCCGCTGCCCCCGGGAAAGCCACCACGGCAGGCCGTCTGGGGGCGTCGGTCAAAGCCGGGGTTGCTGCCGGCAAGCAGGCCGCGGGCCGTCCGTCCCGCAGCCAGTCAGCGGGCCAATCCACCCAGGCGTCCGGGACAAATGCCTCGGAAAACCAGGATCCCGTCCCCGCCAAGGCCTTTTCCGGACGGATGCTTGCCCTGGCCGTGGTCATGATTGCCATCACCATCATGCTTGCCCCCACAGTCAAGATCTTCATCGACAAACGGGCCGAGATCGCCGCGCTTGAGGCGGATATTGCGGCACGGCAGGCCGAACGGGACAACCTGAAACTCCAGGTCTCCCGCTGGCAGGATCCGAACTACGTGAAACAGCAGGCCCGCGATCGCATTAACATGGTTATGCCGGGAGAAACCGGCTACTGGGTGTTTGGCAGCGATCTGCCGGCCGGGACCGCCAGTGGCCAGGCCGGAACAGGATCAGCACAGGACCCGGCCAACCTGCCATGGGTGGACTCGCTTTGGGAGTCCATCAGGCGTTCGGCAACAGACTAGAGGCGGTGCCCTCCGCCGGCTGTCCCACGGGTCAGCCTCCAAGGGCAGGAAGGCGGCCGCGCCAGTGGACCAGCATGCAGTGGGCGAAAATGCCCTGGACGGGAACCCTGTCGAGGAAGACGCACCAACCGTGTCGGCTTCCAGCCACCCGTCTGCCCGCGACCTGGACGTCCTGAGCCGCCAGTTGGGGCGTCCCGTACGCGACGTCGTCGAGATCCCGGCCCGCTGCGTCTGCGGCAACCCCTTGGTCGCGGCGACGTCACCCCGGCTCAGCAACGGAACACCGTTCCCCACCACGTTCTACCTGACCCACCCGGTCATTACGTCGGCCGTGTCCCGCCTCGAAGCCGCCGGCCTGATGAACCGGATGAACGAGCGCCTCTCCGCAGACTCCGGCCTCGCCGCGGACTACCGCGCGGCACACGAGGCCTATCTCGTGTCCCGGGCGGAGATTGGCGAGCGGTCAGGCATTGGAGCCGTCCCCGAGATCGACGGGATCTCCGCCGGCGGGATGCCCGCCCGCGTGAAGTGCCTCCACGTCCTGGTGGGCCATTCCCTCGCTGCCGGCCCCGGAGTCAATCCGCTGGGCGACGAAGCCGTTGCTGCCATCAGCGAATGGTGGACAGCGGACCGCTGCTATTGCGACGGCGCCTGGGACACCGGGGGAGAGGTGCCCTCAAAGGACCTCAGCCGCCACGGGCCGCAGGGACTTCCGGACATCGTGGGCCGCCCGGCTCCCGTACGCAACACCCAGCGGCACGCTGAAGAGACCACCGAAGACTCCACGGAGGCCGCCAAGTGACAAGGGTTGCCGCCATCGACTGCGGAACCAACTCGATCCGACTCCTAATCGCGGACGTGGACGGAAACGGGAGCAGTTCCACGCTCACCGACGTCGTGCGTGAAATGCGTGTGGTCCGGCTGGGCCAGGGCGTGGACGCAACAGGCGAACTGGCCCAGGAGGCCCTCGACCGGACCTTTGCGGCAACGTCCGACTACGCCGAACTTATCCGTGAGCACGGAGCCGGGAAGGTCCGCTTCGTCGCCACCTCCGCCACCCGCGACGCCCGCAACCGGAAGGTGTTCGTGGACGGCATCCGCGAGATCCTGGGCGTGGAACCCGAAGTCATTACAGGCGACGAGGAAGCCGCGCTTTCCTTCGCCGGCGCCAGCAGCGTGCTTCCGTCCCGGGGCGCCGCCCCCGTGCTCGTGGTGGACCTTGGCGGCGGCAGCACCGAATTTGTCCTCGGCGACGCCAGCGGCGTCATCGCCGCCAAATCCGTGGACGTCGGCTGCGTCCGGATGACGGAACGCCACCTTCGTAACGACCCGCCATCGGCGGAGCAGATCGCTGCGGCGGAGGCCGACGTCGACGCCGCCATCAGCGAGGCGGGGCTGGCCGTTCCGCTGGACCGCGCCACCGCCGTCGTTGGCGTGGCAGGGTCGGTCACCACTATTACCGCCCATGCGCTGCGGCTGCCGGAATACTCGCCGGGGATCATCCACGGTACGGAACTTCCCCTTGGCACTTTTGGCGAAGCCTGCACGGATCTCCTGGAGATGTCCAAGGCCGACCGTGCCGGACTGCCGTACATGCACCCTGGCCGGGTTGACGTCATCGGCGCCGGCGGCCTGGTCTGGCGCCGTGTCTTGGAGCGCCTGGCCGAGGTGACGGAGGGCAGGATCACTTCGGCTGTGGCCAGTGAACACGATATTCTCGACGGAATTGCCCTGAGTATCAGATCGTGACGTGGCATCAGCCAATGAAGACGCGCCGGCCGGATTCACCATCCCGCCGGTACCACGCGACCGCAGCCTGCCACCGTGCCGGGCCGCCAGATGTAGAGCCGATTGGACCCGAATGACCAGAGCAACAGCCCGCTGGGGCCGGACGGCCTCCGCCGTGACTGCGGTGGCCCTTGCCGCAGGAAGCCTGGCGACGTCGCTGATCGCGGCGCCGGAAGCCCGCGCCGATTCATGGCGGGACAAGGAATACTGGCTGGCCGAGTCCGGCATCACCAAGGCGTGGGAGGTCTCCAAGGGCGCCAACGTCAAGGTGGCTGTCATCGACAGCGGCGTGGACGCCAAGCACCCTGACCTGAAAGGCGTCGTTGTTGGGGGAAGCGACGCTTCCGGGGCCGGCAGCGCCGACGGGCAGAAGAGCATCGGTTCAAAGCCGGAGCACGGGACGCTGGTGGCAACAATGCTGGCGGGCCGCGGCCACCAGCCGCCGAAGTCCACCGCCAGTCCCGGGGCCAAACCGGCACCCGGCCCGGACGGCATAGTGGGCGTCGCCCCCGAGGCGCAGATCCTCTCGGTTTCCACCTGGCTTGGATCTTCGAATCCCGGCGGGAAGAGTGACCAGGAACAGATTCCCGCCGCCGTCCGCTGGGCGGTCGACAACGGCGCCCGCGTGATCAACATTTCGCTGGGCAGCACCTCGCCGGAGTGGCCGCAGAGCTGGGACGCGGCGTTCCTCTACGCCGAACAAAAAGACGTGGTCATCGTTGCGGCCGCCGGCAACCGCGTGGGCGGCAACGTCCAGGTGGGGGCGCCGGCAACCATCCCCGGCGTACTGACGGTGGCAGGGCTGGACCGCAAGGGTGCTGCCAGTGTGGACGCCTCATCCCAGGGCATCAGTATCGGCGTGGCGGCGCCGGCGGAAAACCTGATCGGAGGCATGCCCGGCGGCGACTATGCGGAATGGGCCGGGACCTCCGGTTCCACGCCCATCGTGTCCGGCGTGGCGGCGCTGATCCGCTCCAAGTGGCCTGAAATGACGGCCAGCCAGGTCATCAACAGGATTGTCACCACGGCCAAGGACGCCGGTGCGCCGGGCAAGGACCCCATCTACGGTTATGGCGTGCTCAACGCCGAGGCGGCGCTGAAGGACGACGTGCCGGAAACCAAGGTGAACCCGCTGGGCACCGTAGCTGACTGGATCAGGGTCCACCGCCGCGGCGAGCCCGTCGCCAGCACGCCCGCTGTAGCACCCGGTGACAGCCCTACGAGTGCCCCGCCCACGCTTCCCGCCGCCACGATACCCGTGGCCGAGGCTCCGTCCCCGCTGGACAGTGCCGTGCCGGCGATGGTGGTTATCGGCTTCGGACTGCTGTTCGCGGCCATCGTCGCAGGTGCCGCATTCCAGCTTCGAAGGGCATCCCGTAATCCCCGGCGCGTGCGCGACGAGCCGGAGAGCGGAGTACTGGACGCGGTGGACTCCGGCGGAACGTAACGGCCTGCCAGTAGTTAGTGAAGATTTTCACAAACTACTGTATTCTTAAATCATGGCAACAACCCCACAGCTCCAGGACCGTCCCAGGGTACTCGTCGTCGGCGGCGGGTACGTCGGCCTGTACGTAGCCCTCAAACTGCAGAACAAGATCGCGAATGCCGGTGGCATCGTCACTGTCGTTGATCCGCTGCCCTACATGACTTACCAGCCCTTCCTGCCGGAAGTAGCCGGCGGAAACATTGAGGCGCGCCACGCTGTCGTCTCCCACCGCCAGCACCTGAAGCAGACGGAACTCATCCAGGGCCGCGTCACGTCGATTGACCACGCGAACCGGACAGCCGTGGTTGCCCCGTCCGACGGCGGCCCGAACTTTGAGGTGCCGTACTTCGACGTCGTCATTGCCGCTGGCGCCATTACCCGCACCTTCCCGATCAAGGGCCTGGCGGACAAGGGCATCGGCCTCAAGACCATCGAGGAAGCCGTTGCACTCCGCAACAAGGTCCTCGAGCGGATCGAAGCCGGTTCCACCATCACCGATCCCGCAGCACGCGCCCGTGCCCTCACCTTCGTGGTGGTTGGCGGCGGCTTCGCCGGCATCGAGTGCATCACCGAGATGGAAGACCTCGCCCGCGCTGCAGTCAAGAACAACCCCCGCGTCAAGCAGGAGGAAGTCCGCTTCGTCCTGGTTGAAGCCATGGGCCGCATCATGCCCGAGGTTACGGCCAAGCAGGCCGACTGGGTCGTTGAGCACCTGCGCAGCCGCGGCATCGAGGTACTGCTGAACACCTCGCTGGACAGCGCCGAGGGCTCCCTGAAGCTCATCAACCTTCCGGACAAGACCCCGGCACAGGAATTCGAAGCAGACACCCTCGTCTGGACTGCCGGTGTGCAGGCCAACCCGATGGTCCGCTCCACCGACTTCCCGCTCGAGCCGCGCGGACGCGTCCGTGTCCTTCCGGACCTGCGCGTCGCGGGTGACGAAGGCATCATCGAGAACGCCTGGGCTGCCGGCGACATCGCCGCCGTGCCGGACCTCACGGGCAGCGGCCTGCCGGACGGTACCTGCGTACCGAACGCGCAGCACGCCCTTCGCCAGGCCAAGCGCCTCGCCAAGAACCTGTGGGCCTCCCGCTGGGACAAGGAGCTCAAGGACTACAAGCACAAGAACCTGGGCGCCGTTGCCGGTTTCGGCGAATGGAAGGGCGTTGCCAACATCAACCTCCTGGGCCGCATCGGCCTCAAGGGCCCCCTGGCCTGGCTGGCGCACCGTGGCTACCACGGAATGGCCATGCCCACGGTTGAGCGCAAGATCCGCGTCATCTTCGGCTGGATCCTGTCCTTCATCATGGGCCGCGACACCACGCAGCTGATCGACCTGGACAACCCGCGCGGCGCATTCGTCGCCGCCGCCGCTCCGGCACCCAAGCCGGCTGCAGCTCCGGCCGCACCGGCTGCTGAAAAGCCGGCGGAGTCCGGCAGCGCCGGAAGCACCAGCCAGCAGAAGCAGACCGTGTCGGCTGACAACAAGTAGCACGCGAAAGCCGTCGACGGCGGCCGTTCCCCCGGGGGAACGGCCGCCGTTGCTGTTTAATGGCCCCATGACTGGTGAAAAGGACATCCGGACCCTCTTGGCATCCATCCACCCCATCCTGCGGGAGGGTGAGTACGTCTACGCCCTCTGGCCGTACGGCAGGCCGCTTGTTGCCGGCATCGAAGCCGCGGTCCGGGAAGCGGAAGGCCTCACGGTGGTGCTGCCGCGGGCGGAAGCGGACAAGCTGGAGCTTCCCTACGACTTTGTTGCCGCGTGGATCACGCTCGAGGTGCATTCATCCCTCGAGGCCATCGGGCTCACGGCCGCAGTCAGCGGGGCGCTCACGGACGCCCGCATCAGCTGCAACGTCCTGGCCGGATTCCACCACGATCATCTCTTGGTTCCGGTGGCCGACGCAGAACGCGCCCTGGAAATACTCCACGAACTTGCGGCCGAAAGCTCGGACCAGCCCGCGCCCGAACTTGTCCTGCGCAGTGAGCGGCCGGAAGACAGGCCGGCCATCCTGGAGCTGACGGCGGCGGCCTTCTCGGTCTCGCCGGCGACCGGGCTCCCCGTCGACGGCGAACCCGTTGAGGTCGGGCTCCTGAAGGAACTTTTCGACTGCGAGGAGTACCTGCCCCAGTTCAGCATCGTTGCCGAACAGGCAGGCGAAGTGGTGGGCCATGTCATCAGCACGCGGGGTTGGGTGGGTGACCTCGAGCTGCTGGGGCTTGGCCCCATCGGAGTGGTGCCCCGGCTTCAGCGCCACGGGATCGGCTCCGCACTCATGCAGGAAACCGTGGCGCGTGCCAATGCCGCGGGGGAGAGGGGGATTGCATTGCTGGGCGGCCCGGAGTATTACTCCCGTTTCGGATTCGTGCCGTCGGTCTCCCTGGGCATCGAACCGCCGGAGGACCGGTGGGGGGAACACTTCCAGCTGCTCCCGCTGGCCGTTTGGCCCGGAGGTGTCCATGGAAGGTTCCGGTATGCCGGGCCCTTCGAACGGCTCTGACGGGATACCATTGACCGGGCGCCCCAGTAGCCCAATTGGCAGAGGCAGCGGACTTAAAATCCGCGTGTTGTGGGTTCGAGTCCCACCTGGGGTACTTTCCTTTCCTTACGCGCCGTCCTTCCGTGCGCCCTCCTCCGGCATGATCTTGCCGCTTTTCTGCACCTCCGCATCGTGGTTTCCCATATGCAACGACTGTTATAAGGATGTGACCATAGTCACTTATGTTCGCGGGAAAATTGCACTAGCTTGAAGTTAAATCAGGAACACCTGGTAATTCGCATCAAAGGCCGTTCGCACCTTTCGATCGAGGAGACTCTAAATGATTTCACTCCCCCAGGCGGCGCCCCGAGTCGCTAAGCTGACAGCGCTTAGCATCGGCGTCGCCCTTCTGGCTACGGCTTGTGGCGGCTCGTCCACCCCGAGTTCGACAGGCTCCACCACCCCGGCAGCCTCTGGTATTGCGTGCCCGGCGCCCAGCGCCAGCGGCGGCGCCACTACCACGGCAGGCGCCGGCGGCTCGGTTCCCGCCTCGACCACCACCACCGAAACACCGCTCAAGATTGGATCGCTCCTGCCGACAACGGGGTCGCTGGCGTTCCTCGGCCCGCCCGAAATTGCCGGTGTCAACCTTGGCATCAAGGAAGTCAATGACGCAGGCGGCGTACTGGGCAAGCCCGTTGAGGTGATCCACCGCGACTCCGGCGACACCAAGACGGACATCGCCACGCAGTCCACCACTGCGCTGCTCGGAAGCGGCGTCAGCGCCGTCATCGGTGCCGCTTCATCCGGTGTTTCCAAGACAGTCATCAACCAGATCACCGGTGCAGGCGTAATTCAGTTCTCGCCGGCGAACACGTCCCCTGACTTCACCACCTGGGATGACAAGGGCCTCTACTGGCGCACGGCTCCCTCGGACGTGCTGCAGGGCAAGGTCCTCGGCAACTACATGGCGACCTGTGGCGCACAGACCGTGGGCATGATTGTCCTGAACGATGCGTACGGCACCGGCCTGGCGAAGAACGTCAAGTCCGCTTTCGAAGCTGCCGGCGGCAAGGTTGTGGCCGAGGAGCTCTTCAACGAAGGCGACTCGCAGTTCAGCAGCCAGGTGGACAAGGTCATTGCTGCCAAGCCCGACGCCATTGCCCTGATCACCTTCGACCAGGCCAAGAGCATCGTTCCCCTGATGACAGGCAAGGGCATCAAGGCGACCCAGATGTTCATGGTGGACGGCAACACGTCTGACTACAGCAAGGACTTCCAGGCCGGGACGCTGAAGGGCGCCCAGGGCACCATCCCGGGCACGTTCGCCAAGGATGACTTCAAGAAGAAGCTGCTGGCCATTGACCCGGCCCTGAAGGACTACAGCTATGCAGGCGAGTCCTACGACGCCGTCAACCTGATCGCCCTGGCAGCCGAGGCCGCCAAGAGCACCAAGGGCACGGACATCGCCAAGCAGCTCAAGGCAGTCTCCGAAGCCGGCGAGAAGTGCACCGACTTCGCATCCTGCGTCACGCTGCTCCGCAACGGCAAGGACATCGACTACGACGGCCAGTCCGGTCCGGTGACCTTCTCAGACGCCGGTGACCCGACGGAAGCCTACATTGGCATCTACGAGTACCAGGATGACAACACCTACAAGCCGTCCAAGGAAGAATTCGGCAAGCTGTAAAGCCGCCTCCACCTAGACAGCACGGAAGCCCCCGTCCAGCCGGACGGGGGCTTTCTGTTGCGTGAAAAACGAGCGCAGGCGCCGCGCAAGGACCTGCGGAGGCGCCCGGAGGAAGCCGGGGGGCGACCGGCGCAGCGGAAGGCCGCCACCATGCGGTGGCGGCCCTTCTGCAAGCTCCTGGAGGCGGCTTAGACTTCGTCCGCCAAGGTGCCTAGGTAGAGCTGGATGACCTTGGGATCCTTCATGAGCTCCCGGCCCGTGCCCGTGTACGCGTCTTTGCCCTGGTCCAGCACGTAGGCCCGGTCGCAGATCTGCAGGCAGCGGCGGGCGTTCTGCTCCACCATGATCACCGAAACACCGGCCCGGTTGATCTCGTGGACCCGCAGGAAGGTCTCATCCTGCTTGACGGGGGAGAGGCCGGCCGACGGCTCGTCGAGTAGCAGGACCGCGGGCTCCATCATCAGTGCACGTCCCATGGCCACCATCTGGCGTTCACCACCGGAGAGTGAACCGGCCCGCTGGGCGCGCCGCTTGGCGAGCTCAGGGAACAGGCTGGCGACGAACTCGAACCGTTCGGCGAAATCCTTGGGCCGCTGGAACATGCCCATCTGCATGTTCTCCTCGATGGTCAAGGTCGCGAACACATTGTTGTTTTGCGGGACGAAGCCCACGCCCTTGGACACGAGTTTGTTGGCCTTGAGCCCGGTGATGTCCTGGCCCCGGACTACAACAGAGCCTGAGTGCACCTTCACCAGGCCGAACATCGCCTTCAACAGCGTGGACTTTCCGGCGCCGTTGGGGCCGATGATGCCGATCAGTTCGCCTTTGCGGGCTTCGATGCTGCAGCCGTTGAGGATGTTGACGCCGGGAATGTAGCCCGCCACCAGGTCGGTGACCTTGACGACCGCTTGTTCCGCTGCGGCCGGTGTGGCGGCCGCAGCCGCGCTGGTGGCACTCATTCGGTCTCCTTCTTCCTGGGTTCGGTCTCATCGCTCTCGGCGGCAACGACGTCGATGGCAATGATGCCGGCGTCTTCGGTGCCGACGATCGACTCCTCGTCGGCCACCAGTTCGGCTGCCAGCTCCTTGATGCCTTCCGCGTCGCCCAGGTCCACGTCGTGGTGGGCGCCCAGGTATGCGTCGATCACTGCGGGGTTCTTCATGACGTCGACCGGCGGGCCTTCGGCAACGATCTTGCCTTCTGCCATGACCACTACCCAGTCGGCAATGTGGCGCACCATGTTCATATCGTGCTCCACGAATAGCACGGTCATGCCTTCCGCCTTGAGGTTCTTGATGTGGTCCAGGAGGGACTGGGTCAGGGCCGGGTTGACGCCTGCCATGGGCTCATCCAGCATGACCAGCTTGGGCCTGACCATCAGTGAACGCGCCATTTCAAGGAGCTTGCGCTGGCCTCCGGACAGCGACGCCGCGTAGTCGTCCTTCTTCGCGTCCAGCTTGAACTTCGCCAGCAGGACGTTCGCTTGGGCGGTGATCTCCTTTTCCCGGCCGCCCCACAGGCCCTTGAACAGGGCCTTTGAGAGCCGCTCCCCGGGCTGTTCCGAGCCACCCAGCCGCATGTTTTCCATCACGGTGAGTTTGCCCATGACCTTGGTCAGCTGGAACGTGCGGACCATCCCCATTCGGGCCACCTTGTAGGGGGAGACCCCGGCGAGGCTGTTGCCTTCGAACTGCCACTTGCCCGAGTTCGGCATGTCGAACCCGGTAAGGAGGTTGAACAGCGTGGTTTTGCCTGCACCGTTGGGTCCGATCAGGGCAGTGATCTTGTGCCGGGGGATCTCGAGGTACTCGACGTCCACCGCGTTGATGCCGCCGAAGGTGCGGGTCACGTTTTCGGCCACGACGATGGGGTCCCGCTTTTTGCAGCCGGGAGCCGTTTCCCCGGCAGCGATCGGCCGGGAGTCCGTCATGTAGTCGATTTTTTCGGTATTGCCTTGTGTCGGCACATTGAGTTGTTCGCTCATGCGAATGCCAGCTCCTTCTTGTTGCCAAAGACACCCTGTGGCCGGAAGATCATCAGCAGCATCAGTGCGACACCCACGAGGATGTAGCGCAGCTGGCCGGCCTGGACGGTGTTCAGCCAGGTCACGGCGCCGGATTCAATCAGGCCGTAGAGGATGCCCTGGGTAAGTGACAGCACCACCCAGAAAATCATGGCGCCGACCACCGGGCCCAGCACGGTCCCGAGACCGCCCAGCAGCAGGCAGGTGTAGAGGAAGAATGTCAGCTCGGTGCCGTAGTTGGCAGGCTGGACAGCGCCGCGGGGGAGCGTGAAGATCATGCCGGCCAGGGCGCCGAGGACGCCGCCGATGACCAGGGCCTGCATCTTGTAGGCGTACACGTTCTTGCCGAGTGAACGGACAGCGTTTTCGTCCTCGCGGATGCCCTTGAGGACGCGTCCCCACGGACTCCGCATCAGGAGCCATACCAGCGCGCAGCAGACGATCACAAGTCCCCACCCGACTACACGGATGAAGAAGTCCCTGTTGTTCATGCCGAGGTAGGAGCCTTCGGGGAAGGGGTTCATGGAATAGAACCCGCCTTCGAAGGCGGCCAGGCCGTTGGCGGAACCGGTCACGGAGGTCAGCTGGTTGGTGGTGACGATGTAGCGGACGATTTCCGCTGCCGCGATGGTGACGATGGCCAGGTAATCAGCGCGCAGGCGCAGGGTTGGTATACCCAGCAGCAGGGCGAAGATCGCCGAGCAGAGGACGGCGATGAGCAGGCCGATGAAGAACGGCACGCCGAAGGTCAGGGTGGAGATGGCGAAACCATAGGCGCCCACCGCCATGAAGCCGGCCTGGCCGAAGTTCAACAGGCCGGAGTAGCCGAAGTGAACGGCGAGGCCGAGGGCGGCAAGCGCGTACGCCGCCGTCGTCGGGCTGAACAGTTCACCGGCAGCGCTGGAGAAAATAAATCCGAAGTCCATGGCTGTCTCCTAACCCACGCGCTCGCGACGGCCGAGGATGCCCTGTGGCCGGAACAAGAGGACAACAATCATGATGAACAGTGCTCCCACGTATTTGAGGTCGGCTGCAAGGCCGAACACGGTGGTCAGCTCCACAAAGATGCCGACGATAACGGATCCGATCAGTGCACCGAAGACGGTGCCCAGGCCGCCAAGGGTCACACCCGCGAAGATGAGCAGCAGGATCTGTGAACCCATGTCGAACGTAACGCCCGGCCGGTAGTAGGCCCAGAGGATGCCGCCGAGGGATGCCAGCATGCCGCCGGCGACCCAGACAATCCGGATCACGTTGTCGACGTCGATGCCGGAGGCTGCCGCGAGGGCCGGGTTGTCGGCGACCGCACGCGTCGCCTTGCCCAGCCGGGTCTTCAGCAGGATGATGCCGATCAGGGCGATGACGACGGCACTGATGATGAGCGACCACAGATTGTTGGGCGAGATGGATACGGGCCCGATCTGAATCTCGGCGCTTTGTGCGTACGGCAGCTGCTGGGTGGATCCGCCGAAGTAGAACTGTATGACGTAGCGGACTGCCAGTGCGAGGCCGATGCTGACAATCATCATCGGCACAAGGCCGGTCCCGCGGCGGCGCAACGGCTTCCACAGGCCGGCATCCTGGACGTAGCCGAACAGACCGCCGCCCAGCAGGGCCAGGATGATCGCCAGCCAGAACGGAAGGCTCATGGCGTTAAAGGCGAAGACCAGGACTGCGCCGAAGGTGACCATTTCGCCATGGGCAAAGTTGGTGAGCCCCGTGGTTCCAAAAATCAGCGAGAGTCCGACGGAGGCCAGCGCCAGCAAAAGGCCGAAGCTGAGACCGGCCACGAGCCTGTTGAGCAGGTTCTGGCCGAAGTCCTGTTGCTGGACGACGATGCCTTTGCCGAAGGCGAAGATCACGGAGAGATTGGAAGTCTGGCTGAAGGTGACGGTGCGGGGATTTTCCTGGCCGTCGGCGAGCTTGATGCCTTCGGGGAGCGTGGATTCGTCCAATTCCACTTCATAGGTGCCCTGGACCGGGACTCCGATGGTCCAGGAACCGTTGGCGCCTGATTTTGCGGTCCCGGTGAAATCGCCGCTTTTGGCGGTGATCGTAACGTCAGCGATAGGGGCGCGGGCATCGTCCCGCAGGAAGCCGCTGATGCTGTTCTGGAACTGCTGGTTCGACGGGGATGGTGTCGGCGAGGGGGTGGTGGCCTGCGATGCCGGGGCAACGACGAGCAGAATTGCGACGACGGCGGCGAAAATAGCCCCCACAGCCTTCAGCAATCCGCCGCGCCGTCTGAGCGACAGGCCTCTCGGTGTGCTTCTCAAAATGAAAACCTCCACATGGGGGTGGTCTGGGTTGCGCCTTTACAACCACTGCGAACGGAGCAGGAGACCGATCATGGCGCCAAATATGCGGTAGACAAACCGAATATCTTGTGATGTTGGTCACCCTGCTTGGGCTTATGTTACAGCCAGCAGGCCCCAAAGAAGCCCCGCGTAGGCACGCCTAAGATAGCGATCGGATAACAACCGTGAAGCCCAGCCTGAGAATTAATTCAGTTCAGCTAAAGAAAACTTTTGTTGAGTCTGCGTGTCCCTAAACAGTCGTCCGCGTGCCGGGGGCTGGGGCCGGGCGCGGGAAACCTCCCCTGGCGGCGGTGGCCCATGTCACGGTTGGGCTTCGGGTGCCCCGCGGGGGGAACTATCCCTGCCGCCCGTACGTGGAAATTGGTACCTTGAACTATAAGGATCACCACCTACCCCCTTTATTTGGAGGACACCCGCAATGGCACTTGGCGGAAACCCGATCTTCAACGGAAAGAATTTCCGTGGAGCCACCCAGGCACCGCCTGTTCCGCAGGCTCAGTACGGCCAGAACCCCTACGGTCAGCAGTACGGCCAGGCCCCTGGCCGCGCCCCCGGTCAGGTCATGGACGCGCAGGGCGGCTGGATGGCCCAGCAGCAGAACATGACCCATGATCAGCTGCAGCAGATGTACAACCAGCCGGCAGCCGGCCCGGCGGATACCGGGCGGATGACTTTTGACGACGTCATCATCAAGACGGCCGCGTGCCTCGGCGTGCTGATTGCCGGTGCGGCTGTGACGCTGTTCGTGAGCATGCCGCTGGCCTCGCTGCTGATGATCGTCGGCGCCCTGGGCGGCTTCGTCCTGGCGCTCGTCAACACCTTCAAGAAGCAGCCGTCGCCGGCGCTGATCCTGGCGTACGCAGGGCTGGAAGGACTCTTCCTCGGCGGACTCACCCGCGTCCTGGACACGATGTACCCGGGAGTCGGCCTGCAGGCCGTCGTCGGCACGCTGTCCGTCTTCGCGGTGACGCTGCTCCTGTTCAAGAGCGGCAAGGTACGTGCCACGCCCAAGGCCATGAAGTTCTTCATGATCGCCATGGCCGGCTACGCCTTGTTCTCCGTGGTGAACCTGGTCATGATGATGACGGGTCTGACGACTGAACCGTTCGGCCTGCGCAGTGGAATCATTGGCGTCGCCATCGGCATCCTGGCGATCGGCCTGGCCGCGTTCTCGCTGGTCATGGACTTCACCAGCATCGATGAAGGTGTCCGCAACGGAGCCCCGGAACGGTTCTCCTGGACCGCAGCTTTCGGCCTCACTGTCACCCTGGTCTGGCTGTACGTGGAGATCATCCGCCTGTTGGCGATCCTCCGCGGCGACGATTAGGACCCAAGCCGGCGAACGTCGTCGTGCTGTAGTTGGAAAGGCCCCGCCAATCGGCGGGGCCTTTCCCTTTGGCGGCGAGTTTCCTTTCGGCTTAGCTAAGCCGCTCGAACACCACTGCCATTCCCTGGCCGCCACCAACGCAGAGTGTGGCGAGCCCGAGCGTGGCATCGCGCTCCCGGAGTCCGTTCAACAGTGTGGTGGTCATGCGGGCTCCGGTCATGCCGAACGGGTGCCCGAGGGCAATGGCCCCGCCGTGGACGTTGAGCCGTGCATGGTCGATGCCGAGTTCACGGGCGCTGGCCACCACCTGCACGGCGAACGCCTCGTTGAGTTCCACGAGGTCGATGTCCCCGATGGCCAGCCGCGCCCGCTCCAGCGCCACGCGGGTGGCTTCCACGGGGCCCATGCCCATGAGTTCTGGGGAGAGTGCGCTGACACCTGTGGACACAATCCGTGCCAGCGGCTCCAGCCCGAGTTCACTGGCCCGGTTGGCGCTCATCACCACCACGGCGGCCGCCCCGTCATTCAGCGGGCATGCATTGCCGGCGGTCACCGTCCCCTCGCTGCGGAACACCGGCTGAAGCGCGGCAACTGCCTCGAGGGTGACTCCTGCGCGCGGGGAGTCGTCCAGCGCCACGACCGTGCCGTCACGGCGGGTGTACGGAGTGATCTCGCGGGCAAAGAAACCCGAGGCTATGGCAGCCTCCGCGCGGTTCTGGCTCAGGACCGCCCAGGCATCCTGCTCGGCCCGGCTGATCCCGTAGGTGGTGGCAACGTTTTCCGCGGTCTGTCCCATTGCGATATAGATGTCCGGCAGGCGCCCGCCCAGCCGCGGATCGGTCCAGGGCGTGTTGGATGCAGCCCGCGCCGCGGTGCGCCGCCGTGCTGAGTCGAAGAGCGGGTTGTGCGTGCCGGCGTCGGTTTCGCCCGCGCCGGCCCAGTTGGGGTACCGGGACACGGCCTCGACGCCGGCAGCCACGAACGCGTCACCTTCACCCGCCTTGATGGCATGGAAGGCCATGCGGATGGTCTGCAGGCTGGAGGCACAGAACCGGTTGATGGTGGCGGCCGGAACGCCGTCCAGGCCAGCGAGGATGGTGACCACCCTGGCCATGTTGGAGCCCGCTTCACCGCTCGGTTCGGCGCAGCCCAGGTAGAGGTCGTCCAGGCCCCTGCCGTCCGTGCCGTGCGGATTGAAGGAGGGGATTTTGTCCAGCGCGGCCGTGACCATCGCCGCGGCCAGGTCATCCGGCCGCTCGTCCTTCAGGGATCCCTTGAAAGCGCGTCCGATCGGGCTTCTGGCGGCGGAAACAATGACAGCTTCTGACATGCGCCCAGCCTACGCCCGAGCTACACGAGCCGCATCGCCCCGGCCGCCGGAGTCACCGTGAAGATGTCCGGCTTCCGGTATCCCGCGCGGGCGAAGGCCTGTTCGACGGCGGTGCGCACCTCTTGCTCCGCCGACAGCGGCGTGAGGGCGATCGCCGCGCCGCCGAAGCCGCCGCCTGTCATGCGCGCACCGATGGCTCCGCTGCTGCGGGAGGTGTCCACCGCCAGGTCCAGTTCGGGGCACGAAATCTCGAAATCGTCCCGCATGGAACGGTGGCTGGCATCGAGCAGGGGCCCGATGGCGCCCGGTCCGGCACTGCCGAGCAGTTCCACGGTCTGCAGGACGCGGTCGTTCTCGGTGACGACGTGGCGTACCCTGCGGAAGGTGACTTCGTCCAGGAGGCCGGCGGCTTCGTCAAGGTCCTCAACGCCCACGTCGCGGAGCGCCTTGACGCCCAGGACTTCGGCCCCGAGCTCACATGAAGCGCGGCGGGAGGCATAGCCGCCGTCGGAGTGTGAATGGGAGACCTTCGTGTCGATCACCAGCAGGACCAGCCCGGCCGGTTCGGTCTCGAAGGGGACGAGCCGGACACTTTGGTCCCTGCAGTCGAGGAAGACGGCGTGGTCCTTGGCGCCGCGGAGCGAGGCGGACTGGTCCATGATGCCGGTGGGGGCTCCGACGAAGTCGTTCTCGGCGCGTTGGGTGGCCAGGACCATTTCCTCGTCCTTGAGTCCGGCGCCCGTCAGGTCGTTGAGGGCGGAGATCACGGCGCACTCAATGGCATGGGAGGAGGAGAGCCCGGCGCCGAGGGGAACGTTGGAGTCCAGCAGCAGGTCAAGGCCGGGCACCTTGATGCCGCGCTCCTGCAGGGCCCAGATGACGCCGAGGGGGTACTTGGTCCAGCCCTTGGCCCGTGAGCCGTCCAGCGACGCGGTGTCCGCCGTCGTCATGCCCTGGTCGCCGTATGTGGACAGCAGGCGAACGGTTGAATCGGGGCGGACGCGGACCGCCACCCGGGCTGTCCTGTCGATGGCGAACGGGAGGACGAAGCCGTCGTTGTAGTCGGTGTGCTCGCCGATCAGGTTCACGCGGCCCGGCGCCTGCCAGACACCGTCCGGGGCGGAACCGAAGGCGTCCTGGAACCGTGCCGCGAGGTCACTGCTGCCCAGGTCGCCGTTGCTGAGTGGGGCGGTCATGCGTGTGCGCCTTCCGGGAGTGGGTTGAGTGCTGATGCGGGAACCGTGACGGTGCGTAGCCGCTCCGCCACCAGTTCGGGGGTGGTGTCGTTGATGAAAGCACCCATGGCCGCTTCGGAGCCGGCCAGGTATTTGAGCTTATCCTCCGCCCGGCGGGGGGAGGTCAGCTGCAGGTGGAGGTAGCCTGCCGGGCGCAAGAGCTCATCGAGCGGGGCCTGGTGCCAGGCGGAGATGTACGGAGTGGGCGTGGGGTAAAGGGCATCGAGCCGTTTGAGCAGATCGAGGTACACGTGCGCCAGTTCGTCTTTTTCCTCTCCGCTGAGGGCTGCGAGGTCGGGCACCTGGCGGTGCGGAACCAGGTGCACTTCCAGCGGCCAGCGGGCCGCGAACGGGACGTACGCGCTGAAATTCTCGCCTTCCAGGACCATGCGGCTTCCGTCCTCGCGTTCCGACCGCAGGAGCGAGCCGGTCAGCGTCTGCCGGCCGTCGGCGTCGTCGTAGAATTTCCGGGCTGCAGCGCCCATCACTGCTGCGCGCGGCGTGACGTAGGGGTAGGCGTAGATCTGGCCGTGCGGGTGGTGAAGGGTCACACCGATGTCAGCGCCGCGGTTCTCGAACGGGAAGACCTGCTGGATGCCCGGCAGCGCGTTAAGCGCCCTGGTGCGGTGCGCCCAGGCCTCCACAACGGTGCGTGCCCGCGTTTCGCCCAGCCCGCTGAAGGACCCGGTGTGGTCGGGAGTGAAGGACACCACTTCGCAGCGGCCGAAGGCGGTGCCGGTGGTTCCCCAGCCGGCGTTGCCGGGAACCGGTCCCAGTGCCGGCCCCAGGGAGGGGAAACGGTTCTCGAAGACGACGACGTCGTAGTCCGGCGCCGGGATCTCCGAGGGGTTGGCCGGAGTCGTCGGGCAGATGGGGCACTGGTCCGCCGGGGGCAGGTGCGTGCGGCTCTGGCGGTGCGCGGCCACGGCCACCCACTCGCCGGTCAGTGCATCAAACCTGACTTCGCCCGGCTCGCTCCTGGCCGGCAGCTCGCGGCGGTCGGGGGTCTCCTCCGGCCTGCGGGTGCTCTTTCCGGGCGTGGCGTCATCGAAATAGAGCAGCTCCCGGCCGTCGGCGAGGTTGGTGCTGGTGATGTGTGTCATGCGTCTTGTCCTTTGCGAGCGGCTGCCATCGGAGCCCCGCCCTCGGGGCGGAACGGCTGGCATTTCCAATTCTCCCATAAAACGATCAAAAAGAAATAGTTTCGAACAAAAGTTAACATATCTGCGTTGTGTGGTTTCGGCAGGGGAGGCGGTAGGCGTAAGCAGGTACGGTGGTGCCCATGACTTCGAGCATCCCTCATTCCCGCCGCTACGCATCCGGCGGCCAGTACGAACTCCGCCGCGATGATGCCTTGGCAGTGGTTACGGAGCTGGCCGCGGGCCTGCGGCTCTACACCCGCGGCGGCGTCCAGCTGACCGAAACGTACGGGGACGCGGACATCCCGCCGGGAGCCACCGGGATCACGCTGGCGCCCTGGGCCAACAGGGTTGAGGACGGGGTCTGGTACCTGGACGGCAGGAAGCAGCAGCTGGACATCACCGAAGTTTCCCGGAACAACGCCAGCCACGGCCTGTTGCGCAACGCCTCGTACGCGCTCGTGGACGAGTCGGAGTTTTCGGTGACGCTGGAAGCCCCGATCTTCCCCCAGCACGGATACCCCTTCCTGGTCCGGCATCGGGTGCAGTACGAGCTGGCTGAGGACCTGGGCCTGGTGGTCCGCCAGACGCTCCTGAACGATTCCCAGTCATCCGCACCCTTCGTCCTCGGCTCCCACCCCTACCTCAGGCTAGGTGACGTGCCTGCCGAGGATTTAGTCCTCACGGTGGACGCCGGCAGCCGGCTTATTGCGGACGAACGCCTCATACCCCGCAGCGCGGAGCCCGTCAGCGGGGAACTGGACCTGCGCGGCGGCCGGACCGTTGCCGAACTGGACATCGACGTCGCCTACACGGACCTGGTGCTCGACGGCGGCGTGGCGCGGCAAACGCTGCAGGCGTCCGATGGCCGCAGCGTGAGCCTCTGGCAGGACGAATCGTGCGGCTACGTCCATGTCTTCGTCACGGACAAGTTCCCCGGCAGGCCAAAGGCTGTGGCCATCGAGCCCATGACCGGCCCGGCAAATGCGTTCAACAGCGGCGACGGCCTGCGCTGGCTGGCAGCGGGGGAGTCCTTTACCATGACCTGGGGCATCAGCGCGTCCCTGTAGTCCGGCACTTCCACTAACCGTGTCTGGCCCGTGCCGGGGCCCGGCGGCTGGTGGCCGTGGCGGTTTCCCATCGGGGCTCAGCTGGGGAAGTATAAGGCTATGACGCCAGCAGAGGACGCCGCACCAAACCATAGCCCCGACGTTCAACCCGATGCTAAAACAGCAGGGTTGCCCGACGCCGCAGCGGCTGCGCCTGCGGCAGCCGCATCTGCACCTCCGTTGCGGGTGCTCACGGACCGCGAACTGGACCAGGACATTCCCTACGGTGTGCGGATCGCCGCCTCGTGGGCCTGGCGGCTGGGGCTCATTCTCCTGGTCAGCGCCGCGCTGATCTGGCTGCTGAGTAAGATCAGCTTCCTCATCATCCCCGTGATGGTGGCAGCCCTGCTGGCCGGCCTGCTGAGTCCCATCACACGATGGCTCAAGGCCCGGCGGGTCCCGAGCGGCGGCGCCGTCGCCATCACCGTGCTGGGCTTCCTCGGCCTCATCGGCGGCTCCCTGGCGCTCGTGGGACGGCAGCTTGTCCGGGGATTCAGCGAGCTGTGGAGCGAAGCACTGACCGGGATCCAGCAGATCCAGGGCTGGCTGGCGGACGGTCCGCTGCACCTGACGGCCGCCCAAATCGACCAGTATCTGCAGGACGTCACGGCCGCACTGCAGAACAACAGCAGCAGCATCCTCAGCGGCGCCCTTTCATTCGGAAGCACGGCCGGGCATTTTGCTGCAGGACTCATCCTCGCCTTGTTCATCCTGATTTTCTTCCTCCTTGAAGGTGACCGGATTTGGGGTTTCCTGGTCCGTCTGCTGCCACGGAAAGCCCGCGCCGCCACCTTCGGTGCAGGCCGCAAGGGCTGGACGTCCATGGTCAGCTACGCCCGCATCCAGATGTTCGTCGCTTTTGTGGACGCCGTGGGTATCGGCGTGGGCGCAGCCATCATCGGAGTGCCGCTGGCGCTTCCGCTGGGAGTTCTGGTCTTCATAGGCTCCTTCATCCCCATCGTGGGCGCCCTGGTCACCGGAGCCGTGGCGGTGCTCCTTGCCCTCGTGGCGAACGGCTGGGTCAACGCGCTGGTCATGCTGGGGATCGTGCTGCTGGTCCAGCAGCTGGAGAGCCACATCCTGCAACCGCTCGTTATGGGCAAGGCCGTGGCCCTGCACCCGGTGGCGGTCATTCTGTCCGTGGCGGCCGGTTCCTACCTCGCCGGAATCCCGGGCGCACTCTTCTCGGTGCCCATCCTTGCCGTAGCAAACTCGGCGATTCGATATATTGCTGCCAGAACGTGGGAACATGAAGGTGTGCTGGCTGCGGCGGGCCCGGATGTAACCGGGGACTCCGGATCCAGCCAAGACAACACCTTCAAGGATGTCTACCTTCCCGGTGCGCATCCGGGCCGCGGCAATGGAGCCGCACAGTCAACGGGTACTCCCGCCGGACATGCCGGCCCGGACGCCCCAGCCGAATTCCCCAAAGGAGACTAGTACGTGAAAACCCTCAATAGCCTGCCCGTCACGCTGGACAATGTCCTGGAGGCGCAAAAGCTGCTTGAGGGGATCATTACCCGGACCCCGGTGGAATCGTCCCGGGCGTTGGGCAGCATGGTGGGCGGCGACGTCTTCTTCAAGTGCGAAAACCTCCAACGGGCCGGCTCGTTCAAGGTCCGCGGCGCCTACGTCCGCATGGCCAAACTGTCGGCCGAGGAGAAAAAGCGCGGCGTGGTGGCGGCCTCGGCCGGAAACCATGCGCAGGGCGTTGCCGTGGCAGCGAAGAGCCTGGGCATCAAGGCCCGGATCTACATGCCGCTGGGTGTTGCCCTGCCCAAGCTGGCGGCCACCCGCAGCCACGGCGCCGAAGTGGTCCTGCACGGGCATAACGTGGACGAAGCACTCGCCGAAGCCCAGCGCTATGCCGATGAAACCGGCGCGGTCTTTGTCCACCCGTTCGACAACGTGGACGTCGTTGCCGGCCAGGGTACGGTGGGGCTGGAAATCCTGGAGCAGATCCCCAATGTTGACACCATCCTGATGGGCGTCGGCGGCGGCGGGCTGCTGGCCGGCGTGGCGGTTGCGGTGAAGGCACGGGCCCGGGAGCTGGGCCGGGACATCCGGATCATCGGGGTCCAGGCCGAAAACGCTGCGGCCTACCCGCCGTCGCTCGCCGCGGACGCCCTGGTGCCGTTGAAGAAGGTCTCCACCATGGCCGACGGCATTGCCGTGGGCCGTCCCGGGCAGCTGCCGTTCAGCATCATCAGGGAACTCGTGGACGACGTCGTGACCGTCAGCGAGGATTCCCTGGCCCGCGCGCTGATCTTCCTGCTCGAACGCGCCAAGATGGTGGTGGAACCGGCCGGTGCCGTGGGCGTGGCCGCCCTGATGGACGGGAAGATCGAGAATCCCGGCACCACGGCAGTGATCCTCTCGGGCGGCAACATCGACCCCATGCTCATGCTCAAGGTGATCCAGCGGGGCCTTTCCGCTGCAGGCCGGTTCATGACGGTGCGCATGATGCTCGATGACCGGCCCGGTTCGCTGGCCACCATCGCCCGGATCATCGCCGAGAACGATGCCAACGTCACAGGCCTGGACCACACCCGCGTGGGCGGTTCCATCAGCATGGGAGACGTGTCCATCACCGTCAACCTGGAAACCAAGGGCCACGAGCACTGTGAGCAGGTCCTGGGCGCACTCCGTGCCGAGGGTTTCCAGCCGATCGTGGTCCACTAGGGGCCATGGTGCTTGACGCTTCGGGGGGACGGGCGCAAACGAGGCATACGCCTGCCGCACGCGCACAGGGCGGGTTGCTGGTACTGGGGCTCTTCGTCGCGCTGCTGTTCGCGATCGAACTGGTCAACGCTGCCACGTTCCATTCCCTGAACAGGACGTTCGGCCTCCGGCCGCGAAGCGCCGACGGCCTGCTGGACATCCTCACGTTCCCGCTGTTCCACGCCAACCTCGGCCATGTGGTTTCCAACGCACTGCCGCTGATGATCTTCGGCTTCCTCGTTTTTCTGTCCGGGCTCAGGGTCTTCCTCACGGCAGTGGCCTTCAGCTGGTTCGGCTCAGGATTGTTGGTCTGGCTGATCGGCGGCTGGGGGATCACAGTTGGCGCCTCGGGCCTGGTCTTCGGCCTTTTCGCGTTCCTGCTGGTGCGCGGGTTCTTCAACCGCAACTGGTGGCAGATAGCGCTGTCGGTGGTCCTGTTCCTTACCTACGGCGGAATCCTGTTCGGCGTCCTCCCCGGGGTGGCAGGCTTTGTCTCGTGGCAGGCCCACCTGGGCGGTGCCCTCGGCGGCGTCGCCGCGGCCATGCTGCTGAAGCCCCGGCGCTTTCCGCAGGAACGCCCGGCGACGGAAAGATAAGCCTTAACGAACGACGCCGGCCGTCCCCGCGAAGGGGAGGGCCGGCGTCGTTCGTTGAAAGGCTGTTACCGCGGTTCCGGAGCTGAAGCCCCTAGCCTGCGTACGGCTTGGCGGACATGATCTCCACCGTGATGTCCTTGCCGTTAGGTGCGGTGTAGCTGAGCTTGTCGCCCTCTTTGTGGCCAACGATGGCGGAACCCAGGGGGGACTTTTCGCTGAAGACATCAAGGTCCGAGTCGCCCGCGATCTCGCGTGAGCCGAGAAGGAACGTCTCCTCGTCGCCGGCGATCTTTGCCACGACGATCATTCCGGGCTCGACAATTCCGTCGTCGGCCGGGGACTCGCCCACGTGGGCGTCGCGGAGAAGTGCGGTGAGCTGGCGGATGCGGGCCTCGATCTTGCCCTGCTCCTCCTTGGCGGCGTGGTATCCGCCGTTTTCCTTGAGGTCGCCTTCCTGGCGTGCAGCTTCGATTTTCTGGACGATTTCCGCCCGGCCGGCGCCGGAGAGGTGGTCCAGCTCTGCCTTCAGGCGGTCAAAAGCTTCCTGGGTAAGCCAAGCTGCAGTTGCGCTGTTGGTGGTAGACACGGACTTCTCCTTTTTCGTGGTCAAACAAGTTTGAGATCAAACAAGCAAAGACCCCGCCACGGTGGCCACTTGTGGGACTCAGTAACCAGCTCAGCGGGGTAAAGGTATTGGTCCATTGTAGTCAATGCAGTGGACAAACCAAAGAAGGCCTGCGGTGTGGGTCACAGCTGTACTCCGGAAGCGGGACGGGAACTGCGGCCGGCTACTTGTCCGCGTCCGGAATCCAGCAGCTGTCCACCACACCGGAAACTGAGAGGGACTCCGTGCGCACCACCGCGCGGTGGACCGTGGTGCGTCCGCCGTCGGCGGTGGCGTCAGCCGGGTTCGGCCCGATATCCACTACCTTCCAGCCGACCACGGCGAATTTGGAATCCAGTGCCTTGACAGCGCATTTGACGCCGGTGGCGGGATCCTTGGTGACCTGGAAATCGATCTCCGCCTGGGTGGCGTCCGTGGTGCTGTAGCCGATGTCCTTGAACGTCACGGTTTCGCTGTTCAGGGAAGTGGAGATCCATGCCATGAAAGCTATCCCGGCAGCGAGTGCAGCTATTCCGATGTTCCTCTTGGCCTTCCGGGAGAGGGCGCGCTTTTGGCCCCCGTATCGATTGGCTAGGGTGGTAGTTGCCGGGGGCGAAGTGGCCGGTTGATCCTCGGAAGTCACCATTCCAGTTTAGTGTGGATCCAAACGGGAAAATTCCGTCCCGGCACCCCTGACCCGCAACCTTGAAAATCCGAAGAAAGTGAGCCGTTTCAGATGACAGCGTCCGCAAGCCAGTCAAAGCCGCTCCGCCTGCTGGCCGTTCACGCTCACCCTGACGACGAATCGAGCAAGGGCGCAGCCACCATGGCAATGTACGCCACGGCAGGAATCGACGTCATGGTGGCCACCTGCACGGACGGATCGCGGGGCGACATCCAGAACCCTGCCGTGGAAAACGAGGCTCACCCCAAGCGCGACATGGCCGGCGCACGGCGCCTGGAAATGGAAAACGCCGCCAAGGTGCTGGGAATCCGCCAGCGCTGGCTCGGGTTTGTGGACTCCGGCCTGCCCGAGGGTGACCCGCTTCCGCCGCTGCCGACAGGCTCGTTTGCCCTTCAGCCGCTGGAACGGGCGGCTGCCCCGTTGGTCAGGCTGGTGCGCCAGTTCAAGCCGCAGGTCATCGTGAGCTACGACGAAAACGGCGGCTATCCGCACCCCGACCACATCATGGCCCACCGCGTGGCGGTCGAGGCGTTCGAAGCCGCCGGCGATCCGGAACGGTACCAGGGCATCGGCGAGCCCTGGGCGCCGAGCAAGCTCTACTATGACCGCGCCTTCAGCCCCGACCGCTTCCGCGCACTCCACTTTGCGCTGGAAGAGGCAGGGCTGCAGTCGCCGTACGCCCAGCGGCTGGCAGCCTGGCTCGAGACCGATGCCGAGGGCCACACGCTGCCGGCCCCGACGCATCCCACCACCACGCAGATTGACTGCGGCGACTATTTTGAAGCCCGGGATGATGCGCTCCGCGCCCACCGGACCCAGGTGGACCCGCTGGGATTCTTCTTCGCCGTGTCCCCGGACATGCAGCGCCGCGCCTGGCCCTGGGAGGACTACACCCTGATCCAGTCCCGGGTGCCCGTGGAACTGCCGGAAAAGGATCTCTTCGCAGGGCTAAGATAGAGCCAAGCCCATTTCTATGACCCGTAGAAGTCAGGGCCATCATTACGTTCCACAGAAGGTTTAACCGTGCATCACTTGCTCATCGCCCTCGCGACGGCCCCGGCACCCAGCCCCACGCCGTCCCTGCGCCCGGGCCTCTCAGAAGACCAGGTGACTCCGGGCATGTGGGGTTTCATCATGACGGCCTTCTTCGTCCTGGCCACCACGCTGCTGATCGTGGACATGGTGCGGCGCATCCGCCGCGTCCGCTACCGCGCACAGGTCGAGGAAGAACGTATGGCTGCATTGACTGCCGGGGATCAGGACACGCTGGAGGCGCCGGGAACCGGCGATTCGGGCACGCAGACTTCCGGCACGCAGACTTCCGGCACCCAGTCCTCCGGCACCCAGACTGCCGACACCCAGGGCGGTGCCGGCCTCCGGACGGAATCAAACGGTGATGAAGGCCGCGGACGCAGCTAGCGGCGGAGCCGGCACAGCCCGGCCCGGGGCAGCCAATGCCCTGGGCGGGGAACCTTCCGCGTACCTGAGGCAGCACGCCGCCAACCCGGTCCACTGGCGGCCCTTCGGCGATGAGGCGTTCGGCTTCGCAGCGGAGCGAGACGTCCCCGTCTTCCTGTCCATCGGCTATGCCGCGTGCCACTGGTGCCATGTGATGGCGCACGAATCCTTCGAGGACCAGGAGACAGCGGACTTCCTCAACGCCAACTTCGTGGCCATCAAGGTGGACAGGGAAGAGCGTCCGGACGTGGACGCCGTGTACATGGCCGCAACCCAGGCCATCAGCGGCGAAGGCGGCTGGCCGATGTCCGTTTTCCTCATGCCGGACGGACGCGCCTTCCATGCCGGGACCTACTTCCCGCCGCGGCCCCTGCCCGGACGGCCGTCGTTCCGCCAGGTGCTCGAGGCGGTCCGCGATGCCTGGCTGGAACGGCGTGAAGGCGTCGAACAAAACGCCGAGTCCCTGGCGCGGGGGATGGCCGAATCCCAACTTGCGGCTGCCGTCCAGTTGACCGGTTCGCCGGATCCTGTGGATGCGGAACTGCTCACCGAAGCAGTCCGCGTCCTGGCCCGTTCCGAAGACCCGGACGACGGCGGATTCGGCACCGCGCCGAAGTTCCCGCCGTCGCCCGTGCTGGAATTCCTGGTCCGGCACGCTGCGGTGGCATCGGATACCTCGGATGCGGCCAGGGACATGGCGGGCCGGACGCTCGCCGCGATGGCCCGTTCGGCGCTTTTCGACCAGCTGGACGGCGGCTTTGCCCGGTACTCCGTGACCCGTGACTGGTCCGTGCCGCACTTTGAAAAAATGCTTTACGACAATGCCCAGCTGCTGCGCGCCTATGTCCACTGGGTCCGGCTCGGCGGCGATTCCGTGTTCCCCGCCAGCGAGGCGGGGGATGTTGCCGCCCGCACTGCGGACTGGATGATCGAGGCACTTGGCGTCGCCGGCGCTGGGCAAGCGGAGGCGTTCGCCTCATCCCTGGACGCCGACACGGTGGTGGACGGCCAGCACCACGAGGGGGCCAGCTACCTCTGGACTCCGGCGGAACTGCAGGACGTCCTGGGACCTGACGACGGCGCCGCTGCGGCGCGGCTGATGAATGTCCGGGCCGAGGGTACCGTGACGGCGGCGGCTTCTCCGCTGCATCCGGGGCGCCGGCTCGACGATGCCGGGAGCGCCCTGTGGGACCGGATCCGGCCGCGCCTCCTGGCCGTGCGTTCCGGGCGTCCGCAGCCCGCCAGGGACGACAAAGTGGTGGCGGGCTGGAACGGGCTGGCCGTCGCCGCGCTGGCCGAAGCAGGGGCGGTCCTGAACCGGCCCGACCTGGTGGCTGCGGCCGGGCAGGCTGCCGTTTACCTTGAGCGGGTCCACTGGCGGGCTCCGGGCGCAGGGGGCCAGGGCGCCGGGCCCGGCACCCTGGTGCGGGTGTCGCATGCCGGCCAGGCGAGGGGGATCGGCGGGCTGCTCGAAGACTATGCCTTCTGCGTCGACGGACTCCTGGCCCTGTACGGCGTCACGGGTGCCGAGCGCTGGTACCAGCTGGCAGAAGCCATCCTGGAGGCCGCCTGCCTGAGGTTTGGTGCGGACGGAACGCTGGTGGACACTGCCGGGGAGTCCTCCCAGGTTTTCAACGCACAGGGGCAGCGGGCCGGCCTTGAGCCCTTCGACAACGCCACACCCAGCGGCGCGGCCGCCTTTGCCGGTGCCCTGCTGAGCTACTCGGCACTCTCCGGTTCCGCCGACCACCGGATCATGGCGGGAAACATACTCTCCCTGCTCCCGCCCCTGGCGACTCGTGCGCCCCGGGCGGCAGGATGGCTCCTGGCCACGGCGCAGGCCGCGCTGGCAGGCCCGGTGGAGGCCGCCGTCGTCGGACCTGACGGTCCGGCGCGGGCGGCACTCCACCACGCGGTGCTGCTGTCCGCCAGCCCGGGGCTGGTGGTTGCCGTGACGTCCGACGCCGGGGGGCCGCCTGCCGGTCCTGTCCCGTCCGCCGTGCCGCTGCTGGAGGGCAGGACAGCGGCGCCCGACGGCTCGCCGCAGGTGTTCCTCTGCCGCGGGATGGTGTGTGACCGCCCGGTGGGAACCGTGGCCGAACTACTGGAGCGGCTGGCTGCGATGGCCGGATGACGACGCTGCCGCACGGGCCTCATCGTTGCAGGCAGCCGCTAGGCTGGCCGGCCGAGGACCGCGATGGCGATGGCGATGAAGTGTGCCGCAAAAGCGAACACCGTGAACGCGTGGAAGAGCTCGTGGAAGCCGAAGTGCTGGTAACTGAAGTTTGGCTTCTTGAGCGCGTAGAAAACGGCCCCGGCTATGTAGAGGGCGCCGCCCACACAGATCAGGACGGCGGCGGCAATGCTGGCCGCGAAAAAGTCCGGCAGGTAGAACAGTGAACCGCAGCCCAGGGCGATGTAGATGGGCACGTAGAGCCAGCGCGGCGCATGGGTCCACAGCAGCCGGAACAGAACCCCCAGGATGGCGCCGGACCAGATGACCCACAGCAGCACTACTGCCTTGGGACGTTCCAGCAGGGCCCACGCCAAGGGCGTGTAGCTGCCTGCGATCACCAGCATGATGTTGGTGTGATCCAGGCGCTTGAGGACGATCTTGACGCCGGGCGACCAGTTGCCGCGGTGGTACACGGCGCTGATCCCGAACAGCAGCACCCCGGTCACGGCGTAGACGGCAGAGGCGATTTTCAGGTCGGCAGTGGGGGCCAGCAGGATCAGGACAAGCCCCGCCGCGAAAGCCAACGGTGCGGTAACGGTGTGGATCCAGCCACGCCATTTCGGCTTGATCATCAGGAGTTCCGCGAGGCGGACTGCCGCATCGTCCATCGGGCTTGATTTCCGGCCGCGGCCTGCTCCCGACCCCGAGTGGGGAGTATTGCTTTCCATTGCTCAAGAATAAACTACGTTCCAGTAAGTTACTTTTCAGTAACTCCCTGGGCTGACCGAAAGGTGGCACTCCGTGCACCGGGTGCCGGTTGCGGGCAGGTAGCCTAGGAATGCACTGCCGTCGTACATCAAGGAAGTCAGGTGAGTCTCCGGATGGAGTGGCCCGGGATCCTCTATGGCTTCTACGAACGCAAGCTCCTGCGCTCGCTGGACAAGGACCGAATCCCCAGACACATCGGCGTGATGGTGGACGGCAACCGCCGCTGGGCCAAGCAGTTCAATGCGCCCACCAGCCAGGGACACCAGGCAGGGGCCGACAAGATCCACGAGTTCCTCGGCTGGTGCCAGGAACTGGGCGTCAAAGTGGTCACGCTCTACATGCTCTCCACCGACAACATGAACCGCTCCGGCGAGGAGCTGGACCTGCTGATGGGCATCATCGCGAACACCCTTGACCGGCTGGATGAGGATGCGGACATCTCCGTCCATGCGATGGGCGCACCGGAACTCCTTCCCGACTACCTGGCCGACCGGCTCAACAAGCTCACGGCCCGGACCCCGGCACATGAAAAGATCCACGTCAACGTCGCTGTGGGTTACGGCGGACGCCGTGAAATCGTGGACGCCGTCCGGGAACTCCTCCACGATGCCGTGGCCAGGGGCAAGGACATCGGCAAGCTCGCGGATGAACTTAGCGTCGATGACATTTCGCGGTTCCTGTACACCCGGGGGCAACCGGACCCGGACCTGGTGATCCGTACATCGGGAGAGCAGCGGCTGTCCGGTTTCCTGATGTGGCAAAGCGCCTACAGCGAGTTCTACTTCTGCGAGGCGCTCTGGCCTGCCTTCCGCAAAGTGGACTTCCTCCGGGCATTGCGCGACTACGCCGGCAGGCAGCGGCGCTTCGGCTCCTGACAGCGGCCTGCCTGCATGGAAGGCCCGTCATGGCCGGTTCACGCGGAGTTCACGTGACCGCAATAAGAATCGCCGACGAATGGTTTGGGAAACAAAGCCGCGGGGAATTACGTTGAGTCCATTAGCAGGCAAAATGCCGGCTAATCGGGGAGGCCAGTACATGGAGCGGATTTTCGCACCGGATGTATGGGAGGCCGGAACCGGCCTCGTGGCCGATCCGCCTCACCTATAAAATATCCGGGCGTGCGCCCCGGGGCTGGAGTCGATGTGGCTATTTCTGAACAACTGCCCGACGTCATTTCCGACCAGGGAGAGAAAGCTACCTCTCGCGCCAAGCGAGCCACCTCACAGACCGGTGCAGCGAATCATCACGCTGCGGCCGGTCTTGCTGTATCCGGCGAAAAGGCCGGGACAGACGACACTCTGTGGACCTTCGTCATCGACACCTCGGTATTGCTCTCGGACCCCCGCGCGCTGCTGCGTTTCGCGGAACACGAAGTCATTGTCCCGATCGTGGTCATTACGGAGCTTGAGGGCAAACGGCACGACCCCGAGCTGGGATACTTCGCCCGCAAGGCGCTGAGGCTCCTGGATGACCTCCGGGTCCAGCATGGCGGGCTCGACCACCCCATTCCGCTGGGCGACGACGGCGGCACCCTCATGGTGGAGATGAACCACATCTCCGCTGAGGTGCTGCCCGCAGGCTTCCGCGGCGGGGACAACGACAGCCGAATCCTCGCCGTCGCCAAGAACCTCGCCAACGAGGGCCGCAACGTCACGGTGGTCTCCAAAGACCTGCCAATGCGCGTCAAGGCCTCGGCCATGGGACTGCTCGCCGATGAGTACCGCAACGAACTGGTGAAGGACTCCGGCTGGACCGGCGTGGCCGAGGTCGAAGCGAGCGAAGAGGAGGTCTCCACCCTTTACGGCCACGAACCCGTCTTCATTCCGGCGGCGGCAGAGATGCCCGTCAACACCGGACTGGTGCTGCTCTCCAACCGGGGTTCCGCCCTGGGCCGCGTGGGCGCGGACAAACAGGTCCGGCTGGTCAAGGGGGACCGTGACGTGTTCGGGCTGCACGGCCGTTCCGCGGAACAGCGGCTGGCCATCGACATGCTAATGGACCCGTCCGTCGGCATCGTGTCGATCGGCGGCCGTGCGGGCACCGGAAAGTCGGCGCTGGCGCTGTGTGCCGGCCTCGAGGCCGTGCTGGAACGCCGCGAACACCGCAAGGTGATCGTCTTCCGGCCGCTGTACGCGGTGGGCGGCCAGGAGCTCGGCTACCTGCCCGGCTCCGAAGCGGAAAAAATGAACCCGTGGGCGCAGGCCGTCTTTGACACCCTCGGAGCCCTGGTCAGCCAGGAAGTCGTCGAGGAAGTCATGGACCGCGGCATGCTGGAAGTCATGCCGCTGACCCATATCCGCGGCCGCTCGCTCCATGATGCGTTCGTGATCGTCGATGAGGCGCAGTCGCTCGAGAAGAACGTGCTCCTGACAGTGATGAGCCGGATCGGCCAGAACTCGAAGATCGTCCTGACCCACGACGTCGCCCAGCGCGACAACCTGCGGGTCGGCCGGCACGACGGTGTTGCCGCCGTCGTCGAAACCCTTAAGGGGCACCCGCTCTTCGGGCACATCACCCTGACCCGGTCCGAGCGCTCGCCGATCGCGGCACTCGTCACGGAACTGCTTGAAGGGGCGGAAATCTAGCACCAGCACCTGTGAAGGGCCGTGGCCGGGTGCGCCCCGCCCCGCCACGGCCGGTCGCCTACAGCCCCAGGTATCTGGCCGTGGCTTCGTGGCCTTCCACTTTCAGCGTCCAGTCGGGGCGCTTGAAGGTTTCCGGGGTCACCCGGACCTTCTGCACATCCTGCCTGACGCCGCCCCAGGCCGTGCGGGTGACACCGTTCAGCTGGTAACCAAGGGAGCGGGAGACGCCCAGGGATTTTTCGTTCCAGGCGGCTGCCTCGGACTCGGCGACCTCCGCTTTCAGGTGGTCAAAGGCGTAGCTGACGACGGCGGCGCGCATTTCCTTGCCGAGGCCCCGGCCGTGCACGGACTTCCGGAGCCAGGAGCCCGTGGTGACTGTCCGCAGGGTGGCGAAATCCTTGGCCTCGATGTCCTGGCAGCCGATAATCCCGCCGTCGTGCCAGATGCCAAGCAGCATCGTCCAGGCGTCGGGGGAAATCCCGGCACGGCAGCGCCAGTACCACTGCGCCATGTTGGCGCCCAGCTTCTCAGCGGGAAATTCGTTCCACGGCGTGCTGAAGGGGCTGCGGCCCGGTTCGCTGATGCCCGAGAGCGCGGCTTCGACGGCGGCAGGGATGTCGTCGTCCCGGATCGGCCGCAGCACAAGCCGGGGCGTGGTCAGGGTCAGGCCCAGGGGTGGCCAGATGGCGGTGAGGTCGGTCATCAGGGAAGCTTAGCCTCCGGGCTGCGCTCAGCCGGTCACGTGCCGCGGTGAGATGTCCCAGCTGATGTGGCGGCGGACGTCCGTCAGGTTCATGGATTCCGCGAGGAAAAGGTCATCCAGCATGTACTCATCCACGGCCAGGATCCGGAGCCAATGGCCTAGGTCCTTGGATTCGTCCTCCAGTGAGCGGCTTGAAACGCACACTCCGGTGCCGAGGTCGATCCTTATGAGGTTGCGTCCGGGCCGGCATAGGGGCGCGTCGCGGTCCGAAGGCGTGTAGGCGGCGTTGGGAATCACCACGGTTTCCAGCGCAGGGCGGCCCTCGTGGTCCACGGCGGTGATGGTGCCGAGTTCCACCGCGTTTGTGTTCGGAAATTCGATCGGGACGGGGGCGTTGCCGGCCAGCTCCACCGGGTCCAGCGCCGCGGCAAAGCGTCCGTTTCCGAAGCAGGGTTCGCCGTAGGCAGCCTCCGGGCGGCGCCGGACCAGTCCGCCGTCGTCGTACACGGGGGTGACCAGATGCGGAGGCAACAGCCACGACTTCCGGGTGGAACTGACGTAGAACCCGTCCTTGGAGTCGTTGATGCCCGTGGTGCTGTGCAGCACCACACCGGCAGCGGACTCCAGCCGGAGGGCGCCGGGCCGGCGAAGCCACGCACGCACGGTGTTGTCAGGGTCGGCGCCGGGCCCGTCGACGTACTCGAACCGGAGGGTTTGCCATTTCCAGGGCGACGAACGGCAGAGGTTCCGGAACTTCGTGGCCATGTCTGCGGGCCCATTCTGCTGACCGGTTTCCCCCTGGCGCCTCGCGTCCCATGTCGACATATCCACAGTTTACGCGCGGGCCCAGCGGCGGGGCGGGAAAATCCAGTAGCATCCGAGGGTGATCCAACGACTGGGCGAACTTTGGGAATCCACTCCGCTGGCCTTCTGGCTGGTGCTGGCGGCCTGCGCCTACTTCGGCGTGATGGCCGTACGGCTTACCGTCATCGACGTCCGGCACCACCTGCTGCCCAACAGGATTGTGTTCCCGTCCTACGCCGTGGGCGGCGTGCTGCTGCTGGCGGCGGCAGTCACCGTCCTGGTGGCCGGCGCGGACGTCGAAGCAGTGCCCGACGGCGCCGCCCGGCTTTTCGGGATCCCGGGGGTCCGCATCCTGGCCGGCGGAGCGGTGCTGTGGCTCTTCTACTTCATCCTGCGCCTGGTCTATCCGCCGGGAATGGGGTTCGGTGACGTGAAACTCGCCGGTGTGCTGGGAATGTACCTCGGCTACCTCGGCTGGGGCCACGTGTTCGCCGGGACCTTCGCAGCCTTTCTCCTTGGCGGGCTCTGGAGCCTTGGCCTGCTCGCTGCACGCCGTGGCACGCTTAAATCCGACATCCCGTTCGGTCCCTTCATGCTGGCCGGATCCGCCGCCGTGATGCTGCTCCTGCCTGCGGGCTGAGAGCCTGCACCGGCTTTGCTGCGGTTAGGCTGAAGCTATGCCAGCACCTGACTTCGTCCTCAAACTCCGCGAAAAAATAGGCCATGACCCGCTGTGGGTTCCCGCCGTGCGGGGAGTTGTCTTCAATGGCGACGGCCACGTCCTGCTGGGCCAGCGTTCAGACAACGGCAGGTGGGCCCTGATCTCCGGAATGCTGGAGCCTGGCGAGCACCCCGCGCCCGGGCTGGTGCGGGAGATCTTCGAAGAGACCGCCGTCGTGGCCGAAACGGAGCGTATGCTGTCGGTCGGCGTCGTGGGCCCCGTGACCTTCCCCAATGGCGATGTGTGCGACTTCCTGGACATCGTGTTCCGCTGCCGCCACGTCTCCGGTGAAGCGCGGGTGAACGACGACGAATCCCTGGCGGTGGGCTGGTTCCCGCTGGACGGGCTGCCGGAACTCAGGCCCGGAGACCGGGAATGCATCCGGCGGGCGCTGCAGCCGGAGGACGCCGTCCACTACGAACCCTGAGCCCCCCGGCAGCGCCGTCCTGCGGTGGTTTTCTAGACTGCGGCGGCCTGCCTCTCGGCTTCGAGGCGCTCCGCCTCTTCGCCGCCCACAGCCTCGCCGCGGGCCACCATGCCGGCCGTGTCGGAGAGCGGGATCTGCTTCAGGGTCAGAGCCAGCACCAGCGCGATGCCCAGGAACGGCAGGAGGTACCAGAACACTGGTGCCAGCGAGTCGGCGTAGGCGTTCACGATGGCGTCCCGGAGCTGTTCCGGCAGCTGGCTCAGGGCCTGCGGATCCAGGCTCTGCGTGGACTGCGCGGCCTGCTCGGCGGAAGCGCCGGCCCCGGTGAACGCGTTGGTCAGGGACTCGGCCAGCCGCGAGGTGAAGATGGAGCCGAACACGGCCACGCCCAGGGACGCGCCCACTTCGCGGAAATAGTTGTTGGTGCTGGTGGCCGTGCCGATCTGCCCGGCGGGCACGGAGTTCTGCACCACCAGGACGATGACCTGCATGATGGACCCGAGGCCGGCGCCGAAGACGAACAGCTGCACGCAGATGACCCAGATGGGGGTGTCGGCGGTCAGGGTGGTCAGCCACAGCATGGCGGCCATCGTGAGGGCAGCGCCCATGATGGGGAACATCTTGTACTTGCCGGTCTTGGAGATCCGGATGCCCGAGTAGATGGCCATGCCCATCAGGCCCGCCATCATGGGCAGCATGAGCAGCCCGGATTCGGCAGCTGAGGTCCCGGAGGACATCTGCAGGAACGTGGGGACGAACGCGATGGCTGCGAACATGCCCAGGCCCAGCGTGAAGCCGATGGCGGTGGAGTTCACGAAGATCCGGTTCTTGAACAGGCCAAGCGGAATGATGGGATCCTCGGCCCGGCGTTCCACCATGACGAACGCGGTAGCGGCCACGACCAGGCCGGCACCGAACGCCCAGGTCAGCGGCGAATCCCAGCCTTCGTCCTTCTTGCCGCCGAAGTCGGTGAAGAAGATCAGGCATGTGGTGGCCGCGGAGAGCAGCAGGACGCCGAGGACGTCGATCCGCTTCTCAGCCTTCTTGTTCGGCAGGGTCAAAGTGAACCACGCGATGGTGAAGGCGGCGATGCCGATGGGGATGTTGATGTAGAAGGCCCATTCCCAGGTCAGGTGGTCAACGAAGTAGCCGCCCAGCAGGGGGCCGGCGACGGCGGAGAGGCCGAAGATGGCCCCGAGCGGACCCATGTACTTGCCGCGGTCCTTGGCCGGGACTATGTCGGCGATGATGGCCTGGGAGAGGATCATCAGGCCGCCGCCGCCCAGGCCCTGGATGGCGCGGAAGATCACGAAGCCCCAGAAATCGGTGGCGAAGGCGCAGCCCACCGAGGCGAGGGTGAACAGTGCGATGGCGACGAGGAACAGGTTGCGGCGGCCCAGGACGTCACCGAACTTGCCGTAGATGGGCATCACGATGGTGGTGGCCAACAGGTAGGCGGTGGTGATCCAGGCCTGGTGTTCCACGCCGCCGAGCTTGCCCACGATGGTGGGCATCGCAGTGGAGACGATGGTCTGGTCCAGGCTGGAGAGCAACATCCCGGCGATCAGGGCCGAGAAAATGATCCAGATGCGTTTCTGGGTCAGCAGCAGCGGCTCGGCTGCTGCCTTGGGGCTGACGGCGGTGCTCATTGGTGTCCTTCGGCGAAGAGTTGTTCAGGGAGGTTGAGGGGCTGCGAGAAGAGCAGGCGGGCGGAGGAGATGTTTTCCAGCAGCAGGTCCTGGTAGGAACGGGCGTTGCCTTCGGAGAAATAGGCCATGCTGGTGTGCCGGGCGATGCTGCCCAGGGCCACCACCGCCATCCGGACTACCGGATGCTCCGGGGACACACCTTCGCGGGCGGCCAGGACGCGGGCAAAGTGGGCTTCCCGTTCCTCCGTGGCGCCGATTATTTTGAGCATCAGCTGGGGCTCTTTCTTGATGACGCCGATCAGCTGGCGGGTCTCCTCTTCGGAGGAACTCATCCGTTCCGACATTTTCAGTGCCAGCCCCACCAGGTCCTGGAGGAGGGTGGGGGAGATCTCGCCGGAACGGGAGCCGGCACCCCCGCGGATGAAGTCGGTGAAGACCTCCTCGGGGAGTTCGTCGTCCACGTGGCCGAGGATGGCGTCCTCTTTGGACGGGAAGTAGTTGAAAAACGTCCGGCGCGAGATGCCCGCCTGTTCACACACTTCCTCGACGGTGTAGCCGTTGAGGCCCCGCTCGGCCGTCAGCGACCGCGCGATGGCGCTGATGGAACCGCGGGTGGCTGCCCGTTTGCGCTCCCGCAGACCGCCGTCGCTAATTGCACTATTGTTCACAAAGTAAAGTTTTGCACCAATTCTGAAATAGTGCAATTTGTAGCGCGAGGGGACACTTGAGTACCCAACCCACCGCAGCTCCCTTAAACGCCAGCGGCCGCCCGCCTTCGCTGCGAAGGTGGGCGGCCGCCGTCGTACTTAGGCGGTGGGGACTTATGCCTTGTGCGGCGGGCGGGTCATGGACATGACGTCCAGGGCGGTGTCCAGCTGCTCTTCGGTCAGTTCGCCGCGTTCCAGGAAGCCCATGGCGACGACGGTCTCGCGGATGGTGAGGCCCTCAGCCACGGCCTTCTTGGCGATCTTGGCGGCGTTCTCGTAGCCGATGAACTTGTTCAGCGGGGTGACGATGGACGGCGAGGCCTCGGCGAGGAAGCGTGCGCGCTCGACGTTGGCGGTGATGCCGTCGATCATCTTGTCGGCCATGACACGGCTGGTGTTGGCCAGCAGGCGCACGGATTCCAGCAGGTTGGCGGCCATGACGGGGATGCCGACGTTCAGTTCGAAGGCGCCGTTGGTGCCGGACCAGGCGATGGCGGTGTCGTTGCCGATGACCTGGGCGCACACCATGATGGACGCCTCGCAGATGACGGGGTTGACCTTGCCCGGCATGATCGAGGAGCCCGGCTGGAGGTCCGGGATGGCGATTTCGCCGAGGCCGGTGTTGGGGCCGGAGCCCATCCAGCGGAGGTCGTTGTTGATCTTCATGAAGGAGATCGCGATGTTGCGCAGCTGGCTGGAGGCTTCGATGAGGCCGTCGCGGTTGGCCTGGGCTTCGAAGTGGTCGCGTGCTTCGGTCAGCGGCAGGCCGGTGTCGGTGGCGAGCAGTTCGATGACGCGCTCCGGGAAGCCGGCCGGGGTGTTGATGCCGGTGCCCACAGCGGTTCCGCCGAGGGGAACTTCAGCCACTCGGGGAAGGGAGGCGTTGATGCGCTCGATGCCGTAGCGGACCTGCGCGGCGTAGCCGCCGAACTCCTGGCCCAAGGTCACCGGGGTGGCGTCCATGAGGTGCGTGCGGCCGGACTTGACGACGTCCTTGAACTCCACGGCCTTGCGCTCCAGCGACTCGGCCAGGTAGCCGAGGGCCGGGATGAGGTCGTTGATCAGGGCCGAGGTGGCTGCGACGTGGACCGAGGTGGGGAAGACGTCGTTGGAGGACTGGGAAGCGTTGACGTGGTCGTTGGGGTGGACCACCTTGTCGCTGCCGGCAGCCTTGAGGGCACGGGAAGCAAGCTCGGCGAGGACCTCGTTGGTGTTCATGTTCGAGGACGTGCCGGAGCCGGTCTGGAAGACGTCGATGGGGAAATCGCCGTCGTACTTCCCGGCGGCTACCTCATCGGCGGCATCCGCGATCGCCTTGGCCAGCTCGCCGTCGAGCACTCCAAGTTCTGCGTTGGCCTGGGCGGCAGCCTTCTTGACCCGGGCGAGGGCCTCGATGTGTGCGCGTTCCAGGGTTTTGCCGGAAATGGGGAAGTTTTCAACTGCACGCTGCGTCTGTGCACGGTACAGGGCGTTCACGGGGACGCGGACTTCGCCCATCGTGTCATGTTCAATGCGGAATTCTTCAGTGGAAGTCATGGGGCTAGCTTAGGGCGATTGACGGCCGGGGCTAAAACCGTGAAGTGCCCCGGGCCGTCACTTTAGAGCTCGTTAGAGCTCGCCGATTCCCGAAACGAGGTCCGCCCGGCCGTCCGCGAGGCTGTACGACAATCCAATGACTGCGGCGCGGCCCGTTTCGATTGCGGCAGAAATCACACGCGAGCTGTCCACCAGCCGCTGCGAGGTCTGCTTGACGTGCTCGACCACCATCTCGTTGACTTCGGTCTCGTTGTTGCGGAGGGAGGTCAGGACGGACGGCGTGATCCGCTCGACGAGGTCGCGGATGAAGCCGACCGGCATCTGGCCGGTTTCGACGGCGGACTTCGTCGCGCTGACCGCTCCGCAGCTGTCGTGCCCCAGGATCACAATCAGCGGAACACCCAGCACGCTGATGCTGTATTCGAGCGAGCCGAGCACGGCGTCGTCAATCACCTGGCCGGCGGTGCGGACGACGAAAGCGTCGCCCAGGCCGAGGTCGAAGATGATTTCTGCCGCGAGGCGGGAATCCGAACAGCCGAAGATGACCGCGAAGGGGTGTTGGTTCTCCACGAGCGAGGAACGCCGGGACGCGTCCTGGTTGGGGTGGGAGGATTCACCGGCGACGAAGCGTTCATTTCCTTCGCGCAGTCGCCGCCAAGCCAGTGCGGGAGTCAGGTAAGTAGCCACGGGGCTACTTTACGGTGAAGGGGCGGCCGAGGGTGAAACCGTGGCGGCCGGGTTACTTTCCAGCGACTTCACGACGGCGTCAGCCAGGACCGCGAACTCGTCGAGTTGCGCCGTGCCGGTCAGGACAACGGTGGTGCCTTTGTGTTCGAGCACCATGCTTTTCTCGCCCTTGCCGGTATCCCGGAGTTCCCAGTCCAGGCCGCCGGCGTTACGGTTTCCTGTGACCGGGGCGTTCTTCGTCTGCTGGAGCAGCCAGGTGGGATTTGCCCGGGCGGTCTGGACGAGGCCGATGAATGATTCCTTGGGCGTGAGGTAGCCGACCTCCCATACGGGCACCCCGCTGCCGGTTCCGGACTCCCAGCGGGCGTAATTCGGACTGAATGTGTCGCCGGTCTCGGGCGCTACCGGTGTGAATCCTGCCACACCGGCCGCGTTTTGGGCGACGGCGCTGACGTTGACGTTGGGCCGGTAGCCCTCCGTCTTCGGCGAGGGGTTCATCAAGACGATGGGGAGAAACGCCGCGACGCTCACGACCAGCGCGACGATCATGCCGATGACCGAGGCGTTGGCCCTTTTCGCCGCCGCAGCGCGGATAACTGGCTTAACCGCGGGTGCATCGGCAGCGCCGGCGGTGCCCGCGGGGGAGCCGGTGCCGGGCGTCTGGGTGTGGGGGGTGGACTTGTCCTGCGTTTCGCTCACGCTTCTATAGTCGCCCATGTGAACGCGGTTCTCACATTCGTGCCGTTCCTTCGGTGAGGGAACACCCTGTTTCACGGGGTGGTCATCCCATGACCTTCGGATGCTCCCGCGACTATGATCAGTACCAGAGGAATCACCGTGACGGACTGATACCGGCCGTACGGGTTCAATGATCGCCACTCGAAGAAGAGGTTCACGTGTCACCAGCGCCTATGACCCAGCAGTATTCCACGATTTCCCCGTCGCTTGCCGTTGGCATTGACGAACCGGACCGCAACCTGGCCCTGGAACTTGTCCGCGTCACCGAAGCCGCCGCAATTGCCGGTGGCCACTGGGTGGGCTTCGGCGATAAGAACAAGGCTGACGGCGCAGCAGTCGACGCCATGCGATCCTTCCTCCAGACCGTCCACTTCAATGGTGTTGTGGTCATCGGTGAAGGTGAGAAGGACGAAGCTCCCATGCTTTTCAATGGAGAGCACGTAGGTGACGGCACCGGCCCCGAGTGCGATGTCGCCGTCGACCCCATTGACGGAACCCGCCTGACTGCCCTGGGCATCAACAACGCCCTCGCCGTCCTGGCCGTCGCCGAGCGCGGCTCCATGTTCGACCCGTCCGCCGTGTTCTACATGGAGAAGCTCGTCACGGGCCCGGAAGCGGCGGACATGGTCGACCTGCGACTCCCCGTCAAGCAGAACCTGCATTTAATCGCCAAGGCGAAGGGCGTTAAGGTCAACCAGCTGAACGTCATGATCCTGGACCGGGACCGCCACCGTCCCCTCGTGGAGGAAATCCGCGAAGCCGGTGCCCGGACCAAGTTCATCATGGACGGCGACGTCGCCGGCGCTATTGCTGCGGCCCGCTCCGGCACCGGGGTTGACGCGCTCATGGGCATCGGCGGAACGCCGGAAGGCATCGTGGCGGCCTGCGCCATCAAGTCCCTCGGCGGCGTCATCCAGGGCCGCCTCTGGCCCACGAGCGATGACGAGAAGCAGAAGGCCATCGACGCCGGGCACGACCTCGATCGTGTGCTTTCCACGAACGACCTCGTTTCAAGCGACAACTGCTACTTCGCAGCCACGGGCATCACCGACGGCGACCTGCTCAAGGGCGTGCGCTACTCCAAGGACAAGGTCCTGACCCAGTCGATCGTCATGCGGTCCAAGTCCGGCACCATCCGTTTTGTGGACGGCGAGCACCAGGCCAGCAAGTGGGAAGGCTACGCCCGCAAGAGCTAGTCCCTCCGTTTTATCCTCGTTCAGCGCGAGCGGACACTTGAGGCCCTGAATCCTGGCGATTCGGGGCCTCAGGTGCCTGTCGGCGCTGATGATTGCCGTTCATCCCGGAAGTTCATTGCTGCCTTGACCTTTTCGAGCAGAAACGGTTTGTCGCCGTCAAGATCCTCCTTGAAGACCCTGACTTCCCGCCAGCCCAATTGCTCCGTTACGTCCAGTCGGCGTGCATCGCTGCGGACCTGGCGCGGATCGGCATGATGGCCGCCGTCGTACTGCAAGGCGATTCGTTGCTGCTGATAGGCCGCATCAGGCCAAACGGCGGGCTGTCCCCAGGCATTCGCGATGATGTAATTGAGGGTGGGTTCACCGAGACGGGAACCGGCCAGGATCATCCGCATCCGGGTTTCCTGCGGGGAGTCGGCACCCACCCGGATTTCAGGCAGCGCGAGGCGTGCCGTCTTCATCCCGCGCATTCCCGGGTGCGCAGCAACCATCCGGCGCAGCTCTTCAATGCTGCAAAGTGCCGTTTTCGGTCGTGGAAAGTCTGGGCCGTGTGCACAGACCAATGAGTCACCGGCCGCGACCAGTTCGTCGACCGTCATGAGTGAGGCGAGGTCAAGCCACGTCCTCGCCGGCGAGGTGACTCGGACGCCGTCGTGCATTACAACTTCTCCTTCCTTGAAAGTCATCCGGTGACCGACGACGTTACGGCGCCGCGGCTTGCTGCCCTCCCGTTCCCGGGCAACATGGATGCGCCAATCCTCCTGCATCCAGGCCGGAAGTCCGCACCTCCAAACGCGGGCGCCCGAATGATGGGTCAGCACTGAAGCGCCGTCCAGTTCCGTGTAGGCACGGAGGTTGGCCGCGGGGCCACTATTTCCGGTCAACGGGATGCGGATACCACGGGACGGGATGACGACGTCGGGATGCCGCTGCCGCTTTCTGGTGACGCCGAGGTCCCTGGCAGCGTGATCAGTGAAGGACCCGCTAAGCAGTTCCTGCGGCAGAGGTGTTCTGGGCACACTCCAGTCTGCAACGGTCAAACGTGCTCGAACACGTTCTCCACAGGGGGACTTTTTGGAGATGCGCGAGCGGACACTTGAGGACTGGTCCGCAGTGCTCCGAGGGAGTCAAGTGTCCGTTCGCGCTGGCAGGGGGGAGTCAAGTGTCCGTTCGCGCTGGCAGGGGGGACTCAAGTGTCCGTTCGCGCTGGCAGGCAGGGACTCAAGTGTCCGTTCGCGCTGGTCGGCAGGGGTGGGTCAGTTGCGGAGGGCTCGGAGTTTTTCGCGGGCCTTCCGGGCCAACTGGTAGGCGCCGTAGCGGAACTTCTTCACGGGCAGGTCCCAGGTGCCCGGGTAGGCGATCTCGCGCCCCCCGAATGACTTCTTGAACGCCGTGAACCCGGCCCATTTGTGGTTCGGCTGGTCCTCCGGTGCCACACCCCACAGGTCCACGTATTTCAGGCCCTTTTCCTTGGCATCCGCCATGAGCGTGACCAGGAGTGGTATGCCGGCGCTGAGCTTCCGGTGGGAGTCGTCCAGGGCCGCGTGAGCATAGGTACGCGTGTCGGCGGAATCGTAGGCCAGGGCCGCGGCGATGGGGCCGCCGTGGCGTTCGGCGATGAACAGCGTGGCCGCACCTGCAGGCATGAGGGAACGGGCCACTTGGCTCAGGTACTCGTCGCTTTGCGGCTTGAACCCGCTTCTTTTGGCCGTCATGTGCAGGAAGTTCAACAGCACCCGGATGTCCTCCGGATCCTGCGACGACCGGAAAGTAACGTCCTTCTTGTGGATGTTCCGGTAGAGGTTCCGGTTCACGGGTTTCATGGCGGCGAGGACGTCCTTGAAGTCCTGCTCCAGGTCCACGATCCAGCTCAGTTCCGGCTGCTGGCTGACCGGAGCGGGCTGCAGGCCGCGGCTCCGCAGCACGGTTTCGGACGCAGCAGCGTCGAATCCGGCGCTGACTGGTTCGATCCGGACAAACGCTGCACCGCTTTTCCGGGCCACGGCCACGAGAGCCGCCAGCGCGTCGTCGAACGCTTCCAGGGAAGCCGCTACCGGACCGTACGGGGCGTAGAGGACCTTCCCTGCCGGGTTCTTCTCCTCAACGGCCAGGAAGCTCCAGCCGGGACCTGACTGTTTGTGGACCGTGCGCCCGAGCGACCGCTGGAAATCCGCCCACTGCGGGGTCTGCAGGAAGTACTCCACCGGATCAGGACCCGACGGCGGTGGTCACGGCAAAGGCAACGGCCCGCCCGGTGGCGCCGGCAACCGGGTGTACGTTGACCGGAGCCTCCGCTGCAGGGAGGAAGGCGCTGGACCCGCGGTCCAGGTGAAGGTCGCCCTTGGGGGAGTCCAGCAGGACCGAGCCGGACACCACGATGATCACGGCTGCACCGGACTGCGCCAACGGAACGGTGGCGCCGTCGGGCTCCAGCACGATCCGCTGCAGCTGGAATTCGCGGAACGGCGGACGGTAGAGTTCCTGGCCCAGTGCAGACACCTCAGCGTCCAGCATCGGCACTCCCACCGATTCGAACTCAACAGTGGCCAGCAGTTCGGGAACGTCCACGAACTTGGGCGTCAGGCCGCCGCGGAGGACGTTGTCCGATGAGGCCATCACCTCGATTCCGAGGCCGTGCAGGTAGGCGTGGATATTGCCTGCCGGGAGGTATACGGCCTCGCCGGGCGCCAGCGAGATCCGGTTCAGCAGCAGCGAGATGAGCACACCGGGGTCTCCTGGGTAGTGGCCATGCAGGCTGGCCGCCGTCGACAGCTCGGTCTGGTACGGGGTCATCGGCAGCCCGGCTTTGAGGGCCGCCACGAGTTCCCGCACCGCATGCGAGACGGCGTGGCCACCGCCGATGAGCCTGGTGAAAGCAGCCTTCAGGGCATCGTGTTCAACCGGGGCGGAGAGATCCTCCACCACCTCCAGGAACACCTGCGGAACTTCAGCCGACATCTCCCGCATGGACGCCGTCAGGTGTTCAAAAAGCGCGCGGGACGACGCCGCCGGGCGGAACCCGCACAGTGCCTCGAAGGGCGTGAGGGCGAAGATCATCTCCGGCTTGTGGTTGTCATCCTTGTAGTTCCGCTCCGCGGCGGAACGGTCGACGCCGTCAGCCTCCTCGCGGGCAAACCCCGTCCGCGCCTGTTCCAGTGTGGGGTGCACCTGGAGGGACAGGGGGCTCTCGGCGGCCAGGACCTTGAGCAGGAACGGCAGGCGGGGGCCGAACTCGGCCACGCTGGCGCTGCCCAGGTGGTGTTCGGGATCGGAACTGATCAGTTCATCCAAAGCCAGCGGCCCGCCGTCGGCCGCGGTGGCTACGGACGGCGAGTCCGGGTGGGCGCCCACCCACAGTTCCGCTTCCGGGCCGCCGGAGGCCTGCCTGCCCAGCAGGCCGGCGATGGCGGTGGTTGATCCCCAGGCGTAGGGCCGGAGGACATTCTCAATTTCGTACACAGCCTGGTGTCCTTATCTCGTTGCAGCAGGTTGGTTGCTGCATTCATCGATGCGTGCGGGCCGCCTGGACGGCGGAAGGAAGGGGTGGAGCCATGCACCTACAGCGGGCGGCACTGGCCGTTCGTGGCCACGAGGTCCCGGATTGCCTGCTCGTTGCCCTCACGCTTGAACTGGTTGAGCATCTCTTCGGTGATGGGCTCGCCATCGGGGGTGGTGGTCACCGGTGTGAAGTCCGACGCCGACGGCGACGGAGCCGGCTGGGTCAGGGGAGCCAGCGGTGGGGCCGCCATCACCGGGCCTGCGGCCGTTCCGGGCTGCACGATGCTGTCATCCCCGCCGGCATCCCCGGCCGCTCCCGCCGGTTTTTCGGACTGGGCGGCGAGCAGCTGGTCAACCTTCTCGTGGATCTGGTCGAAGTCCGGCACAGTGGAGAACGAGGCGTCGAAGTCCGGCGGCCCGATGGTCAGCCGGCTGACTTCCTTGCCCTTGGCCTTCATGGCCAGGTCCACGAAGCTGCCGAGCTGGCCAGCGGAAATGTTGGAGTCCACCACCTTGGTGCCCGCGTTCGCGATGTCCTCAAACTTGGAGAGCAGTGTTGCCGGGTCCAGCTGCTTCAGCATGGCCTGCTGGACGCACTGCTGCCGCTGGATACGCGCGTAGTCGTCCACGAACTCCCGGGAGCGTCCGTACCAAAGGGCGTGGTAGCCGTCCAGATGCTGATCGCCGGCCGGGATCCAGCCGGTTGGCATCCCGTGGATCCCGTTGGCCTCATCCACCATGTCGCCGCTCAGCGGCACCCAGCCGCCGGCCTTGATCCTGATGCCGCCCATGGCATCGATGAGCTTCGCGAACCCCTCCATGTCAACGAGGACGTAGGCCTGGACGGTGATGCCCAGGGACCCTGACACGGCCTCGAGCGTTGCCTGGGCCCCGGGATCGGCCACTCCGGGGTAGAGATCCGTGTGCTCATTGGTCACTTCGGTGTTGATGGCGTTGATCAGGCATTCGTCGCCGCAGTTGTAACCGTCAGGGTAGATCTGACGCATGGGGGAGCCCTCGCTGAACTGGGCGTTCTGCAGGTTGCGGGGCACCGAGATGATGGCGGTCTGTCCGGTCTTGGCATCGACGCTGAGGACGGAGAGACTGTCCGGACGGCGGCCCGTGCGGTCATCGCCCGCGTCGCCGCCCATCATCAGGAAGTTGTAGCGGCCGTCCACCGGGTCGATCGCCGGACCTCCGGCGAAGATGCTGTCGATGGCGTTCCGGCTCACGTTCAGCACGTAGGCCGCATAGCCCAGGGTGCCGCTGCTGAGCACCATCGCCAGGACCAGGGCGACGCCGACGATGGGCCGCATCCCGGGAGCCAGCAGGACCGGCCGGATAAGCCTGAGCGTGTTGACGAACAGCGCTGCCCAGCCGAGGGCGAGGGCAACGAGGATGACGATGATCAGGAGTGACGCCACCGAGTTGGTGAGGATCCCGATCAGGAGGGTGCGGTTTGCCAGCAGCAGCACCAGTGCCACGATCACGAGGCTCCAGACAGCGAGTGTCACCCGCAGCGCGATTCTTCCCAGTTTGCGGTCGCCGGCCACGATCTGGGCACTGCCGGGGACAAACAGGGTCAGCAGCAGCAGGACAAACGCACGTTTCGTCCTGACGGGCGCCGGAGCGTTCACGGGGTTACGGACGGGGTCCGTAAGGGCCTGCTGCGGGGCCTGGGGACGGGATTGGCTGGTGGTCATCTGCTGATTCCTAACGGCTGCCCCGGAGAACGACGTTGCCGTCGGAGAACACTTCGCTGACTTTGTGGCGCAGGTTCGCGCCCTTGCGGGTGGCCACGTCGTTGAGCTCCTGGGCGAATTCGATCAGCTCGCCGCGCAGGCGGACGGCGAGGTCGTCCGTCCCGGAGGCCAGCATCCGGACGGCCAGCAGGCCGGCGTTTCGTGCGCCCGCGATCGACACGGTGGCCACCGGCACGCCGGCGGGCATCTGGACGATGGACAGCAGCGAGTCCATGCCGTCGAGCGTCTTCAGCGGGACGGGGACGCCGATGACCGGCAGCGGCGTCACGGAAGCCAGCATGCCGGGCAGGTGGGCCGCGCCGCCGGCTCCGGCGATGATGACGCGCAGCCCGCGCTCGTGGGCGGTCTGGCCGTAGCGGATCATTTCGGTAGGCATCCGGTGGGCCGAGACCACATCGGCTTCGAAGGGGATGCCGAATTCGGCCAGGGCCTCCGCTGCAGCTTCCATGACCGGCCAGTCCGAGTCGGACCCCATGACGAGGCCCACGATCGGCGCGGCTGAATCCGTGTCAGCGGCGTGGATTGATGCTGTGCGTGTGCTCATGCGGTCTCCTCGGAGTCTTGCGATGTCCGGGCCGGTGCCCGGCCGTCACGGATGATGCTGGCGACGGTCGTGGCACGCTGCCGGACGGAATCGACGTCAGCGGCCGAGGCGCCCACCAGGTTGACGTGGCCGATCTTCCGTCCGGGCCGGACCGATTTGCCGTAGCAATGGATCTTCGCGGCGGGTTCGGTGGCCATGGCCTGCGGAAAGGCGGAGTACAGCTCCTGGTTCTCGCCGCCGAGGAAATTCTTCATTACTACCACCGGGCCCAAGGCGTCCGTGGCGCCGAGGGGCAGGTTCAGCACTGCGCGCAGGTGCTGCTCGAACTGGCTCGTCACCGATCCGTCCTGTGTCCAGTGGCCGGTGTTGTGCGGACGCATGGCGAGCTCGTTAATCAGGAAGCCGGAGCCAACCCCAGGAGTCTCGAAGAGTTCCACGGCCATGACGCCGGTGACGCCGAGTTCGTTGGCAATGCGGATCGCCGCGTCTTCGGCAGCTGCCGCCACTTCGAGGGGGATGTCCTGGGCGGGGGCGATCACTTCGTCGCAGACGCCGTCCACCTGAATGGTGTGGACAACGGGCCACGCACGGGATTCGCCGTCCGGAGTCCTGGCAACGAGCGCAGACAGCTCACGGCTGAACTCGACCTTGGCCTCCGCCAGCAGGGGAGTCATGGCCGAAAACCAGTCCGCGGTGTCCTCGGCTTCCGCAACGGACCCGACGATGCGGACGCCCTTGCCGTCGTAACCGCCGCGGGGCGTCTTCAGCACCACCGGCCAGCCGGTGTCCTCGCCGAAGGCAACCAGTGCGTCGACGTCGGCAACCGAGGCCCACACCGGGTTCGGCAGTTCCAGCCGGTCGATGGCCGCGCGCATCACCAGCTTGTCCTGCGCGTGGACCAGGGCGTCCGGGCCGGGCTGTACATTGACGCCGGCCTCCTGCAGCGCCCGCAGGTGGTCGTTGGGGACGTGTTCATGGTCAAACGTCATGACGTCCAGCCCTCTGGAGAACTCCAGCAGGGCGTCAAGGTCCTTGTAGTCACCTACCGGCGACGTCGGCACAGCGGAGACTGCGGATACGTCCTCGCCTTCGGCCAGGACACGGAGTTCAAAGCCCAAGGCCGTTGCGGCGGGGGCCATCATGCGGGCAAGTTGGCCGCCGCCAACTACGCCGATTACTGGAAAAGTCACAAGAGCCAGCCTACAGAAGAGCGGGGGTGTTCCGGGCTTTCGCATCGTTTCGGCCCGGATTTTGCGTCATTTCGGTCCCCGTGCCCGGCTGCCCTGCACGGCCGTCGGGACTCCTCCCAGCTTTACGGGCTAAAATGGGTCCTTGGCCCTGTGGCCTGAAATCTCAGACGGCCATGGAGGGTCATGATTTACACACTTGCAGAACGATTGCGCGGGCTCGCCTCACTCTTCTGGCGTGAGGTGGCAAAGTTCGGCGCCGTCGGCGGTGTCGCCTTCGTTATCGATAACGGCCTGACCTACTACCTGATGCACGGCCCGATGACGGACAGCGAGGCCAAAGCCAGGTTTGTGGGCGCCACTGTCGCCACGATTTTCTCCTGGATCGCCAACCGCTTCTGGACCTTCCGGCATCGCCGCCAGGACAACGTGATCCGTGAATTCTTTATGTTCATTCTGATCAACGGCATCGGTATCGGCATCTCCACCGGGTTCACGGCCCTGGCCAAGTATTCCTTCGGCATCACGGACAAGAACATGCTGTTCCTGGCCGGTGTGGCGGGCATCCTGGTGGCCACGGTGGTGCGCTTCTTCGCTTACCGCTTCCTCGTCTTCAACAAGGAACTCGACGAAGAGCCGGCATTCTCGCACGACCACGAGATCATCGAGCTGCACCACCACCAGAACAAGCACGCAGTCCACGTTCCCGGCAGCGAGCCGGAAGCGAAGCTCAATGACCCGGACCTCCCCAGCCCGGACCGGAGCCCGGACCGGATGAACTAGCGGGGCCTACGCTCCCTTTACCCGTTCGTCGCTAAGGAGCTTGTCGGTCACCTTGACGTCAGGGTGGACGAGCACAACCGAGCCGTCGTTGTGCCAGGCGCCCAGCGCCTGGACAAGGGCAGCCTCGAGGCCGTCGGCGGCGCGGACCAGCAGCCGCACTCCGGCGTCGTGGGCCGCAGCGAAGCCTGTGAGCAGGTCAGAGTGCACATGGGCCGTGCCGGCTGCTGACATGACCGCCTGCCCGGAAGCTTCCGGATCGACATGGGCCATAAAAACGTCACCGTGCGAGCGGACCTCGGCGCCGAAGTCCACGACGCCGGCCGGCAGCTCCCCGGGCCAGCGCATTGCCAGCGCCGGAAGCGGCACTGCAATAACGGCGTCGAACCCCGACTCCTGGTGAGCGGATTCCGGTGAGTGGGTGGCGAGCAGTTCGGCGTCACCGGAGTCAAGGACAACCTCCATGCCAAGCTGCCAGGCGGCAAGGGCCAGGATCATGGACTTCCAGTGCGCCGGAAGGTCCAGCCGCAGCCGCATCCCGGGCTCCGCGTCGAGTTCGTCCTGCAGCAGGTTGCTGGTCTTGGCGACCCAGTTGTCCAGGACGCGGCCGGACAGCTCCACCCTCTCGGCGTCAGGTCCGTACCAGGTCAGCCGCGGGGACGTGGAGTGGCCGGAACGCAGTGCAGTCATCAAGTCGATCGCGGGGATGCTCATGCCAACATCTTGCCACGGCGCCCGCGGGCGCGGGAGGTGCATCCGGGGGCGGGCAGGAAGCCCGGGGGCCGGAGCGCAACGTCCGGCCTCATGTGATCTCCGACACGTGCCGATAACTAACTTTGTTAGCCTAAATGAAGCGCGGAGGGCGTAGGCCCCGGGATTCCCGGGAAATTCCCAGAAAACTAGTCAGTAGGCTGTCAAAATCGCGGTGATTGCGGCGAGTCGGCCAAAAAACCCCGGGCGTGGCGTGGCGGCTGATTGTCTCTCGAGTTGATTATTATCCCGCTGCCGCTTGACTCCCGACGACTTACACACGTGTAATTAGTTATCGAAAGCCATTGCGCAAATACAGGCCACACAACCGAGTGTCCAGGTATTCACAGCAGGGGCAGCAACATCAGGAGGGACGCCATAATGGGGCAAGTTGAGCGTATCCATGAAGATGCCGTCGTCGCCGGTCAGGCGTCGGCAAAGTACCGTTCGCGGGGGGTGCCAAGCGATTGGTATGTAGATCCGGCCGATCCGGATGCTGCCGAGCGGTACAACCAAAGCACCAACGATTCACTGCAGGACCAGGCCACGGCCTTCCTGGCCGCGCACGAGGCGCTGCTGGCTGGCAACCCGGACCAGGACAATGATCTGCACGATCCTCCGATGGAATTGCAGACCCTTCATTCGGAAACCACCGCGCAGCCGGTCTGGATCGGCCTTCCCTTCCAACAGGACTTCGACGACGAAGGCGAACTTGGATGGCAGACGGACGCGCTGTGCGCACAGACCGATCCGGAGGCTTTCTTCCCCGAAAAGGGAGGCTCCACCCGTGACGCCAAGAAGGTCTGCGGCGCCTGCAACGTTCGCTCACAGTGCCTGGAATACGCGCTGTCGAATGACGAACGCTTTGGCATTTGGGGAGGCCTCTCCGAGCGCGAGCGCCGTCGGCTGAGGAAGCGGGCAGTCTAATTCTTCAAGTAGTACATGTCACTGCCGTTGTGGTCGCCCACAACGGCGGTGACTATCTCCCCATGACCCTGGCGGCTTTGTCGGAGCAGACCCGTCCGGCGGACGCTTTTATCGGCGTCGATACCGGCTCGCGGGACAATTCCGTGGCTCTGCTTGACGACGCGTTCGGCGAAGCCAATGTCACCACCTTCCAACAGGGGAGGAGCGGGATGGGGGACGCGGTCAAGGCCGGCCTGGCCGCTCTGGACCCCTGGGATCCTGACCGCCCCGGGGCCGGCACGGAGTGGGTCTGGCTGCTGCACGACGATGCAGCACCCGCCCCGGAGGCCCTCGCCGAACTGCTGCATGCCGTGGAGCGGGCACCGTCGGTGACAGTGGCAGGCTGCAAGCAACTGGACTGGAACGCCAGGCGCCGCCTGATCGACGTCGGGCTTTCCACCAGCCGCTGGGCTGAGCGGCTGACCCTCATCGAAGCGGACGAACTTGACCAGGGGCAGTACGACGGCCGCAGCGATACCTTTGCGGTCAACTCCGCCGGCATGCTGGTGCGCCGGGACGTCTGGGAAGAACTGGGCGGCTTTGACCCCGGACTGCCCGGCACCGGGGACGACGTCGACTTCTGCTGGCGCAACCGGCTGGCCGGGCACCGCGTGGTGGTGGTGCCGACCGCAGGGATGTTCCACGTTTCGCACCGGCCGCATGCGCTGGGGAGCGCCAGCGCCGCCCGCAAAGCCCAGGTTCACCTGCGCCTCAAGCACGCCGTGTGGTGGAAGGTGCCGCTGCACGCGGCGGGAGCGCTGCTGGGGAGCCTCTTCAAGCTCGTCCTGAGTATTGCAGTCAAGGACCCCGGCCACGGATTCTCCCAGCTCATGGCGACGTTTGTGGCACTGGGCCGGCCCGGTGCCGTGATCCGCGGACGCCGCGAGGCGGCGCGGACCCGGAAGATCCGCCGCTCTGTCATCAAAGGACTCCAGACCCCGCGGCGTGAGGTCTGGGCGCACCGGCGTTCCCTCATCGAAGCCCTGGGCGCCGACGATTCGTCCGAGGACGCCGCCAGGACCGATCCGCTGGCCGAACAGCCCAGCGGTGACTCCACGGACGATTTCGCGGCACTGACCACCTCCGAGCGCGGCTGGGTGGGCAGCGGTGCCCTGCTCGCTGTGTTCCTGACGGCGGCGGCCTCGCTGATTGGGCTCTCCGGATTCTTCCGGGCCGAAGCCGTCTCCGGCGGAGCGCTGATTCCGCTCTCCTCAAAGGTCTCGGACATCTGGCACCACGCCACCGGTTGGTGGATCGGGTTGGGTGCCGGACTGCCCGGCCACGGGGACCCTTTCGCTTTCCTCCTGTGGATCCTCGGCCTTGCCGGCGGAGGCGACGCGAACAGCGCCCTGGCCTGGCTTCTGCTGCTGGCCATGCCGCTCTCCGGCCTCGCTGCGTGGTTCGCGGCCGGCGGCGTGACCACGCGCCGGCGGTTCCGCCTCGTGGCAGCCCTCGTCTGGGGCGGCGCGCCCGCCCTGCAGATCGCACTGAACCAGGGGCGGCTGGGAGCACTCGTTGCGCACATCATGATGCCGCTGCTGGTACTGGCGCTGTTGCGTGCCACCGGCACCGCCCGCGGTCAGGGACGCTTTGCTGTTCCCGAAGCAGGGGACCGGCGGTTCACGGAAAAGCCTCCCACCAAGCCGGGTGTCAACGGGACACCGTCCTGGACGGCCGCTGCGGCGGCAGGCCTGGCACTTGCCGTTGTGGCGGCAGCAGCGCCGTCGCTGCTGCTTCCGTCCGCTCTCGTGGTTGTCCTGGCCGGGATCTTCCTGGGCAGGCGCGGCCGCACCGTATGGTGGGCGCTGTTTCCCAGTGCCGCACTTTTTATTCCGTTCGGTCTTTCCGTGATCGACCGTCCCCGTGCGCTGCTGGCAGACCCGGGCGTGCCGCTCGGTTTTGATGGCGCGCCGTTGTGGCAGCAGATTCTGGGACAGCCCCTCAAATTCGATACCGACGGCGGCCTGGCCGGCCTTCCGATGTTCGACGGATCCGCCGTCCCGTGGGCCCTGCTCCTGGCCCTGCTGGTCGGGGCTCCGGTCCTGGCCCTCGCGACGGCGGCGCTGTTTGTCCCGGGTAAGCGCACCCGCGTGGCCCGCGCCTTGTGGGTAGCCGGACTGATCGTTCTGGCCGGGGGCTGGCTCGCCGGCCACGTCGCCACCGGCGCCAGCGCCGACATGCTCGTCACGCCTTTCACGGGACCTGCCGTGTCCGCAGCCGGATTCGCGCTGCTGGGCGCCGCCCTGATCGGGGCCGACGGGCTGCTCTGCTTCGCTGAGCAGCCGGCCGCCGCTCCGACCGCCCGAAGGATCGCGCTCAAGTCAATCTCCGTCCTTGCCATGGTGCTGCTCCTCGCCGGACCCTTGGCCGGCCTGACCGCCTGGGCCGCGCAGAACCTTTTGCAGTCAGCATCCGGGGCTGCGCCTGCAGCGGCGGGAACCTCACCGTTGGGAACCCCGCGGCAGATCGTTCCCACGTCCGCCCGCACTCTTCCCGCCACGGCCATCGACCGCGGCCAGGGGCCGGAGCAGGCAAGGACGCTGGTTATCGACACGGTGGAGGACGGCACCTTTGATGCCTCCATCGTGAGGGGCGCCGGCACCACCCTGGACGGCCTGTCCACCATCGCGGCCGCCCGCAACATCATGGGCGACCCCGGCGCGGAAACCGTCAGGGACGACGACGCCGTCACGGCAGCCCTGCGGAGCGTCGTGGCCACCGTGGTCGCCGGCCAGGGCGTTGATCCGCGCCCGGAGCTGGAACGCCTCGGAGCCGGATTCGTTGTCCTCCGGGCCGCGGACACCGCCGCGCAGCTGACCGCGAGCCGGATGGATGCCGTGCCCGGACTGGTGGCTGTCGGGCAGACCAACGTCGGCTGGCTCTGGCGGATCAGCCCGCTGAACCAGCCGGTCATCGACGCCGCGGACGTTGCCCACCGGGTACGCATCGTTGACGGCTCCGGTGCCGCGATCGGGCTCGTCCCGTCCGGCCTCGAAACCGTTGACGCCGCTGTTCCAGAAGGACCGGAAGGCCGGCTCGTGGTCCTCGCCGAACGCGCCGACCCGGGATGGTCCGCGTGGATGGATGGCCGTCGCCTGACGTCCACCACATCCGGCTGGTCCCAGGCATTCACGCTCCCCGCCCAGGCCGGCCAGCTCACCATCCGCTACGAAAACCAGTGGGCGGTGTGGACCGCGGTCGTCCAGGCAGTGGTCATCGGCCTGACGGTCCTGTTGGCCGTCCCCATGCCTGCCCGCCGGCCGAACACCGGCCTCTCCCGGGACGAAGGCTCCCTGCGTAAGGAACATCAGCATGCATAAGGACGAGAACGACGGCGTACCGGAAGCAAACCGGGACGGCGTGACCGCCGCGGCGGGTGCAGACGTCCCGGCGGACGGCCCTGACGCAGGCGCCAACGAGGCGGTGCCCGCTCCGGCGGCCGTCCGCCTGAAGCGGTTCACGGGACGTGGAAAATCCGTCCGCGGAACTTCTGCCCGCGGAACTTCTGTCCGCGGAACGGTTGCCGGACTCGCCTCCGCAGTGGTGATCGTGGCCGCCGCGGGAAGCCTGGTGGCGGCGGCGTCGATGGCGCCGCAAAGCGCCGGCAGCCGCAAGCTCGAAGCGCCGCTGGCGGCGGTCCCCGCGGGAAGCAATGTGGGCATCTGCCCCGGCCCGGCCCGGCTTCTGGAAGGCACTCCCGTGGGTACAGACCCGCAGTTCAGCCCGGAGTCGGCCACGGCCAGGAGTTTGGTCGACGCCGCCGTGCTGAGCACCAATACCGGTGTGCTGCCCGGCAGCAGGCTGGCCGAGCTGAACGGCACCGCCCTCACCGAAATCGCCAAGGACCCCGGCACGCCCACCACCGCGGCCGGACCTGCCCCGCTGCTGGCAGGCGTCGTGTCCCAACGGGCAGTGGACTCCGTCAGTGTCCTGAGCGCGGACGCTGTGGGCAACCAGCAGGCCACGGCCGGAGCCGTCATGAGCTACACCGCCACCGACGGCGACCTCCGGGGCTCGGCCGCCGCCGGCTGCCAGCAGCCGGCAAACGATCTGTGGCTGGTCGGGGCGAACACTGCGCTGGGGCGGACAGCGGTACTGAACCTCAGCAACGCCTCCAGCACCCCGGCAACCGTCAGCCTGGACCTGTACGGCGCGCAGGGCCAGATCCAGGCGCCCGGCAGCAGGGGGCTCCTGGTCGCACCGGGGACTACCCGTTCAATCGTGCTGGCCGGGCTGGTTCCGGACCAGGAGAAGCTGAGCATCCACGCACGCAGTGCCGGGGGGCCGGTCACGGCCGTCGTCCAGCAAAGCACCCTTCGGGGACTCACTCCGGGCGGCGTGGACTTCATTGTGCCCGGGGCGGCCCCGGCAACCCGGCAGGTGATGTCCGGGGTGGACATCCAGGATCCGGCTTCGGCCAGGGCCCTCGCTGCCAAACAGGGTTTTGCCGACGCCGCAGCGGCCCTGCAGATTGCTGTTCCCGGTCCGGCCGATGCCGTGGTCGAAATCAAGCTCTACGGGCGCGACGGCCAAAAGGCACTGCCGGGCGGCGGCGTGGTCACGGCCAAGGGCGGGTCCGTGACCGAGGTCTCCCTCGCCGGTGTCCCGGCCGGCCAGTACACCGTGGCAGCCAGCGCCGACGTTTCGTTCGCCGCAGCTGCCCGGGTCACCCGCGGGCTGAAGTCGGACGGCGCCACGGACTTCGCGTGGTCGCCGTCGTCAGCCAGGCTCGGCAGCCAGCATGTGGTGGCCGTGCCGCGCAGCGGAGAGCGGTACCTGGTCCTGGGGGCCCCCGATGACCGGGCCAAGATCACCTATACGCCGATCACGGCCGACGGCAAGCTCCGTGCAGCCGCCACCGCTGACCTTGCCGGCGGTACAACGGCGCTCGTCAAGGTGCCGGACGACGTGGGCGGGGCGCCCGTGCTCGGATACGTTGTGTCAGCATCCGGGGATGCCGCTTACGGCGCCGTGCTGCTGGAGCAGGAAGGGCGCGCGGACGTCGCCACGGTGGCAGTGGCCCCCGGGGCAGCTGGCCAGGAGCAGGTCGCGGTAAAACTGGGCTACTAGCGGAAGGTTAGTAGCGGCGCCGGTACACGGGGTCCAGTGTCTCCGGCGCGACCCCCAGCATTTCGGCGGTGCGTTCCACCACGACGTCGTGCACCAGGTCCTGGAGCTCCTCCCGGCCGGAGCAGGCGTTCTCGATGACCCGGCGGTAGAGCGTGATCACCGGACCTTCACCGGCGGTGGCGGGTTCATACAGGCCCATGGGTGCGGGGGAGCGGTCCGCAACCAGCTGTTCGAGGCCCTGCGGGATCTCGTCAACGGCGAACCGGACACCGTCCAGCGGCTTTCCCCAGATGTCATGCAGACGCTGGGCGGAGTCCATGACCATCTCGTCGAAGCGGTCCGAGCGGGTGCGGTATCCGGGCAGGGTGGGCAGCATCAGTTCGCCGCGCAGGCCACGCCCATGGCGGTTCCTGCGGCGCTCTCGAAAGCTCTTCCCGCGGACCGCTTCCGCGGGCGTGGCGCTGTCCGCCGGCTGGCCGGCTCCCGGGTCAGCCAACCGGACCGTAAAACCCGGAACGTGGTGCGATTGCTGCATACATTGACTCTAAACCCGCCGCCTGAAATACGCGACATAACCCGAAACGCCACACGGGCCATCGGGAGTGCATACGGCGCCACGGACCGGAATGCACGGCGACGCCTTAAACGGGGAGTAGTCTGTGATGTCGTGGGTGCTATTCGTCAATGTTCAAGATCGGCCTGCCGCAAGTCAGCGGTGGCAACTTTGACGTACGTATATGCGGACTCCACCGCTGTTCTGGGTCCGCTGGCCACGTACGCGGAACCGCATTGTTACGATTTGTGCGAACAGCACGCCGGGTCGCTGACGGTGCCGAGAGGCTGGGAAGTCCTGCGCCTGGCCATGCCGGCCACGCCGCCGCAGCCGGGCCCCGATGACCTTTTGGCCCTCGCCAACGCCGTCCGGGAGGCGGCGCTGCGGCCTTCCGCCGCAGACGCGGTTCCGGGCCAGCGGTCCGCGCACGCCGCACTCGAAGCCCCTCCCGTGGGGGAAGGTACCCGGCGCGGACACCTGCGCATCCTCCGCGAACCGTCCTAAGCCGCGCCCGTCCCGAAGCGCGGCACCGCCGGGAAGCTTGTACGCTGGAAGTTGCAAATCCATCGGCCACCGGTGCGCCTGCTGCGGCGCCCATCAGGAGCATCCACTATGCCAAAGATCAGTCCTGACCTGTTGTCTGTCCTGCGTTGCCCCGTGACCGGCTCCACGCTCGTCCAGGAAGGCGAAGAACTCGTCTCGACCGCCGCCGGTGAGTCCGGGGAAAAGCTGCGTTATGCCATCGAGGACGGCATCCCGCTGCTCCTGCCGCCGGAACTGCTTTCCGCCGCTACCGCCGCATCTTCGGACCAGCACGACGGCGGTCCCGCTTCCGCCGCGTCCGGTTCCGCGTCCTCCGGTTCCACCGCGGCGGGCCCCGCCAGCGCCGAATAACTGACCGGCCGGCCCATCGCGCGCCCGCCCGGCACCGAACTTCCCATAGTTCGCCGAAGGGCCGCGTCTTCCCTCCGTTCCAAAATTTCCCCGGATACAACACAAGGACTCACATGACTTTCGACTACAAGGTTGCCGACATCTCCCTGGCCGAGGCCGGCCGCCACCAGATCCGCCTTGCGGAACACGAGATGCCCGGCCTCATGTCCCTGCGCGAAGAGTTCGGTGCCAGCCAGCCGCTCAAGGGCGCCCGGATTGCCGGATCCCTCCACATGACGGTCCAGACCGCCGTGCTGATCGAAACCCTCACCGCGATGGGCGCCGAGGTCCGCTGGGCTTCCTGCAACATCTTCTCCACCCAGGACGAAGCCGCAGCCGCCGTTGTGGTGGGCAAGGGCACGGTTGAGGACCCGCAGGGTGTTCCCGTGTTCGCGTGGAAGGGCGAGACCCTCGAGGAATACTGGTGGACCGCCGAACAGATCCTCACCTGGCCCGGCGCCGACAGCAACCCGGACCTTGGCCCGAACATGATCCTCGACGACGGCGGCGACGCCACCATGCTGGTGCACAAGGGCGTCGAGTTCGAAGCCCTCGGATCCGTGCCGGCCGCAGGGGAGGATGAGTCCGACGAGGGCCGCGTCTTCCTTGACGTGCTGACGGCCTCCCTCGCACGGGACCCGCAGAAGTGGACCCGCATCGGCTCCCGCCTGCTCGGTGTCACGGAAGAGACCACCACCGGCGTGCACCGCCTGTACCAGTTGGCTGAGCAGGGCAAGCTGCTCTTCCCGGCCATCAACGTCAACGACTCGGTGACCAAGAGCAAGTTCGACAACAAGTACGGCATCCGCCACTCGCTGCCGGACGGCATCAACCGCGCCACGGACGTCCTGATGGGCGGCAAGGTCGCCGTCGTCTGCGGCTACGGCGACGTCGGCAAGGGCGCCGCGGAGGCCTTCCGCGGGCAGGGCTCCCGCGTGATTGTCACCGAAATCGATCCGATCTGTGCGCTGCAGGCAGCCATGGACGGCTACCAGGTGGCCAAGCTGGAGAGCGTCCTCAGCGAAGGACACATCTTCATCACCACCACCGGGAACAAGGACGTCATCATGGCCGAGCACATGGCCGGCATGCGTGACAAGGCGATCGTCGGCAACATCGGCCACTTCGACAACGAGATCGACATGGCCGGCCTGGCGCGGATTCCGGGCATCAAGAAGGTTGAAATCAAGCCGCAGGTGCACGAGTGGGTCCTCGACGCCGATACTGCGGACGAGCGGTCCATCATCGTCCTCTCCGAAGGCCGCCTGCTGAACCTGGGCAACGCCACCGGCCACCCGTCCTTCGTGATGAGCAACTCGTTCGCGAACCAGACCATCGCGCAGATTGAACTCTTCACCAAGCGGGACCAGCCCGAAGGGGAGCGGGAGTACGAAAACCAGGTTTACGTACTCCCGAAGATCCTCGACGAGAAGGTCGCCAGGCTGCACCTGGATGCCCTGGGCGTCGAGCTGACGGAACTGTCCAAGGAGCAGGCCTCGTACCTGGACCTGGACGTTGCGGGCCCGTACAAGCCGGAACACTACCGTTACTAGGACTGAGGCTGCCATCCCGGCAGAAGGCTGAACCCGAAGGGCCCCGGATCGAGATCCGGGGCCCTTCTTCGTGACCCTTGTGTTGCCGGTTTCCCCGTGAACTCCAAGGTGGGTGGCCTAGGCTGGAACCATGACGACTGCATTGGTCCCCGGGCCGTGACGGCACGGGAACACCGGACCACCACCAGGAAGGTGCTCCTGTTGGGAGCACTCTGCCTGCTGGCCGCGGGTGGGGGAGTTTTCGCGGCCGTCGCCCCGGGTTCCGGCCGCGCCGCCTTTGAATCCGAGGCCGGCTCCGCTGAACGTTCGACGCCGGGACTGGCGGCACCGGTGGTGGCGCCGGTGCAGCTTGCGGCCTCCCCGGCAGACGGTGCACAGCAGGTGAACCCGGCAGCGCCGGTGTCGCTCCGCGTCACCAACGGAAGCATTGATCGCGTGGCCCTGACGGACAGCGACGGGGAAGCCGTCGAGGGGAGCCTCAGCCCGGATGGAACCGGCTGGTCAGCCGCCGGCCCCCTGCAGTTCAACAGCAGCTACACCTACAACTTCGTGGTGACCGACGCTGCAGGCCGCAAGACCAATGACACCCGCACGTTCACCACTGTGACGACGGCCAACGAAGCGGATGCCGCCGTCTACCCGCTGGACGGCATGAAGGTTGGCGTAGCGCAGCCACTGCAGATCACGTTCAGCGAACCCGTGCTGAACAAGGATGCAGTGGAGAAGGCCATCAAGATCTCCTCGACGTCCGGCCAGGCGGGCGCATTCCACTGGTTCAGCGACAGCATGGTGCGGTACCGGGCCGAGAATTTCTGGGCCGCCAACAGCACGGTGACCATGGACATGCAGCTGTTCGGCATCGATTTCGGCAACGGGCAGATCGGAAACTTCAACAAGCAGGTCACGGTCCACGTCGGCGACAAGAAAGTCGCCGTCGCCGACGCGACGGCACATACCTTTTCGGTGAGCGTTAATGACAAACCGGCGGGCTCGTGGCCCGCGACCATGGGTGACACCCGGTTCCCGTCGGCCCGGGGTTTCCTTGTGTTCATGGAGAAGTACCGCGTGGAGCACATGTCTGCCTCCAGCATTGGGCTGAAGCCGGACGACCCGGCCTACTACGGCGAGCTTGACGTTAATTACGCCACGCGCCTCACGCCCAGCGGAGAGTTCATCCACCAGGCCACGGACTCCGCGATGCCCTACCTCGGTGTGGCCAACCTGTCGCACGGTTGCATCGGGCTGGGCCCGGACGGCGCCAAATGGGTCTTCGACAACATGACCACCGGGGACGTCGTCCAAGTGGTCAACACCGAGGGCGAGAACGCCAACTTCGACGACGGATTCGGCGACTGGAACATCCCCTGGCCCCAGTACGCCAATTGACCCGCCCGCCGTGCGGTAAAATCGTCTGGTCAGTGCTGGGAGCTGAAGGGCGCTCCACTGAATGAGACCGAGACGGTATGGGGCTGATCAGAGGCCTGTCGGGGGACATGGAGAAGGTCATGACTGAAGTCCGCAAGCGTAAAACCATGAAGATACTCGGCGTCGCCGCCATCTGCGCAGCGGTGGCTGCCGGCGGCATCGGCGTTGCCACGGCCCCCAGCTGGGCTGAGACCGTTTTCCAGCCCGAGTCTTCAAGCCCGATCCGCAACGAACCGGGACTGGCTGCGCCGGTCGTCAAGGCCGTGGAGCTCGGCGTGACCCCCACGGACGGCGCTGCGGGAGTCAACCCCGCCGTCGCACCGTCCGTCAAAGCGGTCAACGGAACGGTGAAGGACGTCGTCCTGGCAACCGCAGGCGGCGAGCCGGTCAAGGGCACCCTGAGCGCCGACGGTTCCACCTGGACCGCCATGGACCCCCTGGAGTTCGACGCCGACTACGAGTACGCGTTCACGATCGTGGACCAGGCGGGCCGCGAAACCAAGAAGACCCAGACGTTCACCACGGTGGCCACGGCCAACGAGGCCGACGCCGCCGTGTACCCGCAAAACGGATCCACCGTGGGATCGGGCCAGCCTATCGAAATCGTCTTTTCCGAGCCGGTCCTGAACAAGGAAGCCATGGAGAAGGCCGTTACTGTCACGGCGTCTTCGGGCCAGGCGGTCGCCTGGCGCTGGTATTCCGACCAGCGCGTACGCATCCGGCCGGAGGCATTCTGGGCCTCCGGAAGCCAGGTCACTGTGGACCTGAAGCTGTTCGGAGTGGATTTCGGGAACAAGATGGTCGGCAACGTCGACACGAAAGTCAGTTTCAAGGTCGGCCCGCAGCGCGTGGCCGTCGTGGATGATGTCACCAAAACCATGAACGTATATTTTGACGGCCAGCTGGTGAAGACCGCCCCCGTGACCCTGGGCGACGCGGAGTGGCTCTCACCCACCGGGTACGCGGTGATCATGGAACAGCAACGCCACTCGAAGTTCAATGCCGGCAGCATCGGCCTCAAGCCCGGTGACAAGGGCTACTACCCGCCGCTGACCGTGGAATACGCCAACAGGCTGACCTCCTCCGGCGTTTACGTCCACCAGGCGCTGGAGTCTGCCTGGAGCTACGTAGGCAGGGCCAACGTCTCCCATGGCTGCGTCGGCCTGCTGCCGGCGGACGCGGCCTGGTTCTTCAACAACATGAAGACGGGCGACGTCGTTCAGACCCTGAATACGGGCGCCCCGCCGGTGGAGCCGCTCGAGGGCTACGGCGACTGGAACATTCCCTGGGCGCAGTACGCCAAGCGATAGCGCCTGCGGCCTAGAGCGTGTCCCGGCCATAGGGGATGCGGTTTAGCCGTTCCCCCACACCGGTACTGCGTGCCCGCGCCCGGCTCAGCCTCGTCAGTTCACGCTCGCGGCGCTCCACCAGGACTGCCGCCAGGTATTCTTCCGGGCCTGTGCCGACCGGCGGCGGCGGGGCCACACAGGCTGAAACCTCGTTGGCCAGCGACGCCGCCATTGATGCGCGCGACGACGGCGACATCCGGCCGCCCTGGCGGATGAACTGCGCGGCCCGGCGGGCTACGGCGTCCGGTATCCGGCCGATGTCAGCCAGCGCTGCCCAAGACCTCAGATGCGGAGGAACGAACGGGACGAACGGCGGTTCCGCGGGCACCCGACGCCGGAGCGAGTAGGTTCCTGCGACAACATCGCCGAGCCGCTTGGACTTGTCATTGAACAGCGCGACGGCGATGGCCAGCCCGCCGAACGTCATGTAGATCTCCAGGAATCCAATGAGGCCACGGATCAGTGCGTGGCGGAAGCGGATGGCGCCGCCGTCGTCCCGCACGATCCGGAGCCCGGCGGCCAGCTTGCCAAGCGACAGGCCCCGGGTGAGGGTCTCCACCGCCACGGGGAGGATCACGAAGCAGAAAACCACGCTGACCAGCACCAAAGTGCGCGCCGCCGCTCCGTCCAGGTCGCTGTAGGCGGACGCAATCACTGCCATCATTCCAAGGAGGAGGACTATGTTGGCGATGACGTCCAGAATCACGCCCAGAGCCCGTGCCGCGAACGACGCCGGGCGCAGCTCCAGTACAACTGCTTCACCTGTGATGATTGAGCTCAAGCCGGGTCCCCGTCCCTACACGCCACCTACGAACGCTCACAGTCTAATCCGGGCGCGCTAGGGTAGTGCCGTGGACATCGATGCGTTCTCCGCGGTCAACGGGGACAAATGGGCGCGGCTCTACGTGCTGGCGTACAAACGGCGGCTCAACGGGAGCGAGGCCGACGAACTGCTGCGCCTTTATCAGGCCACGTCTTCGCATCTGTCCCTGCTGCGCTCCGTTGCACCGGAGAGCGGGCTCTCCGCCACGCTGTCGGCCACCCTTGCCCAGGCCCGCACCCGCTTCACCGGGGCACGGTCCAACTTCATGGACGACCTGGCCCGGTTCTTCGTTATCGCGCTGCCGGCGGCGTTCTACCGGCTCCGCTGGCTTACCGTCTGGTGCGGTCTGGCGTTCTGCCTGATCGCGGGCGCGTACGCGCTGTGGATCGCCACGTCACCGGAAGCGCTCCGGGCCCTCGGATCGGACTCCACCATCAAGCAGTACGTCGAAAAAGACTTCATCGACTACTACTCGGAGAATCCAGCCGCTTCATTTGCCGGTGCCGTCTGGACCAACAACGCGTGGATCTCAGCCCAGGCAGTGGCCCTCGGCATCACCGGCTTCTGGGTTCCCATGATCCTGTTTGGCAATGCCCAGGGCGTGGGTGTCGCGGCAGGCGTCTTCGCCGCCGTCGGCAAATCGGATGTGTTCTTCAGCTACATCCTTCCCCACGGGCTGATGGAGCTCACCGCGGTGTTCATTGCCTGCGCGGCCGGGCTGAAGATCTTCTGGGCGCTGGTTTCGCCGGGGCCGCGGACCAGGGGCCAGGCCGTCGCGGCGGAAGGACGTTCCCTGATCACCGTGGCACTGGGACTTGTCCTGGTGCTGTTCGTCTCCGGCCTCGTGGAAGGGTTCGTCACACCCAGCGGCCTTCCCGTATGGGCGAAGATCGGAATCGGCGCCGCGGTGCTCGCTGCGTACTGGACCTACGTCCTTGTCTGGGGCCGGCGCGCCTACCGTTCCGGGGCCAGTGGCGACCTGGACAGCGCGGATGCCGGCTACACCGCCCTGGCTGCCTGATTCCCGCTCCTGAATCCCGCCGCCTGAATCCGGTGCGGAACGGGGTGGCACCTCCCGCCATGCAGTGCCTGACGGTAGGCTCATCTGGAGATAAAGTAGCGTTGCCTGGCGGTGTCAGGGCAGCGCGGACGCCTACGGAAGTGAAGCTGCAGTGACTGAGAAGACTCCCACCCCGCCGAATCGGCAGGATCCGCATCTGGATCCCGCCGATGACACTGACGAACCCGCGTTCGACTGGATGAAGCCCGCCGCTGCGGGGGCAGGCACAGCGGCAACGGCAAAGGGAGCAGCCCCGGCCGGAAAGACGGCCCCTGACGCTGCCAAGGACCAGCCGGCAGCGTCCGCCGGTACCTCGGTACGCCAGGGCGGGCCTTCCCAGGGCGGGACGGCCCAGACCGCTGCATCCCCGAACGCTGCAAGCCAGGCCGCTACATCCCGGACCGGAACGCCGCCGGCTGCCGCGCCGCCCCAGGCCGGAAGCCGCGCGGACCGCAAAGCAGCGGAGGCCGCCGGCGAGCCCGCAGTCTCCGAGCCGCAGGGGAGGGGGACGCACTTCCGGGAACCACTCCCCACCTCGGCGCTCCAGGTGCGCCCGCCGCAGGATGAGGTGGAGCGCCGGAACGCTGAGCGCGAGCACGCTGCCAACACCAAGCCCGTCCTGCCCCGCGTGATGCAGGTCCTGCTGGCTGCCTTCTACCCGGTGATCCTGTTGGTCCTTGCCGTGCGCGCTGTCACCAGCCCGTTGTTCCTGTGGGTGGAATACAACCGGCCCGGTTTCCCCGGCGATGGTTACGGCTTCAGCACCGATGACCGCATGACGTACGGGTCCTATGCGGTGGACTACCTCAGCAACTGGTCCGGTCCGCGGTATCTCGGCGAGCTCGTCAACCGCAGCGGCGATCCGCTGTTCCAGGAAGGCGAAGTCAGCCACATGGCCGACGTCAAACTGGTCATCCTGTCCGCCTTTGCCGGGGGCACGCTGCTGATCCTGTTGGCCATTATTGCCATCATCTACCTCCGGCGCCGCAGCACCGGGGGAGTCCGGCGCGGCCTGTTCGCCGGCTCCATCACCACCCTCGTGATCATCCTTGGGCTGGGCACACTTGCAGCGCTGGGCTGGCAGCAGTTCTTTACGGAATTCCACCGGATCTTCTTCGCCAGCGGGACCTGGACGTTCGCCCTGGAAGACACCCTCATCCGGCTCTTCCCGGGACAGTTCTGGGTTGATGCCGGGATCGTAATCGGAGCCCTCGTGCTGATCGCCTCCGTGGTGACGCTGGTCCTTACCTGGCCCACCAGGAAGCGCCGCGGCATTGCCAAGGACGGGACAGCCCAGGACGAAACAGCCGCGGTGTAGGCAGCCGCGCTGTGTGAAACGGCGCAGAACACAAAGGTGAAGGCGACCGGCACCCGTGCCGGTCGCCTTCCGTTGTCTTGTGCCCCGTTCCGTTTTGTCCGCCGCCGTGCCGGGTGCCGCGGACTGCCCGGTGTTAGCGGTACAGCCTGTCGATGTGCTCCTCGAAGTCGCTGACGACGGCGGCCCGCTTGAGTTTCAGCGACGGCGTCAGGTGGCCTGACTCAACCGTGAATGCAGTATCCAGCAGAGCGAAGCTGCGGATGGACTCCGCCTTGGACACCAGCTGGTTGGCTTGGTCGATCGCGCCCTGCACAGCTTCGCGGACCTGGTCATCGGAGGTGGCTTCGGCAACTCCCATGACCGGAATCTTCCGGGCCGAGCACCAGTTTTCCAGGCCTTCCGGATCGAGGTTGACCAGCGCTGAAATGAACGGTCGACCGTCGCCCACCACCACGGCCTGCGCCACGAGCTGATGCTCCCGGATCTTTTCCTCCAGCGGTCCGGGTGCCACGTTCTTGCCGCCGGCGGTCACGAGGAGATCCTTCTTGCGGCCGGTGATGGTGAGGAATCCGTCCTCATCCAGCGAACCGAGGTCCCCGGTGCGGAGGAACCCGTCCACAAACGCTTCCGCGTTGGCGGCCTCGTTGGCGTGGTAGCCCTTGAAGACGCCGATGCCCTTGACCAGGATCTCGCCGTCGTCCGCGACTCGGATGGTGGTCCCGGGCACGGGGATGCCCACCGTGCCTACCCTGGTCAGCGACGGGGTGTTGGCGGTGCACGGGGCCGTGGTCTCGGTGAGGCCGTAGCCCTCGAGCACGGGGATTCCTGCGCCGCGGAAGAAGTGCGCGTCGTTGGAGCCCAGCGGGCTGGCGCCGGAGACGGTGTACCTGACCTGGCCGCCGAATGCCTGGCGGAGCCTGGGGTAGAGCAGCCGGTCAAAGACAGCGTGCTTGGTGCGGAGCACGAGGCCGGGCCCGGCGCCCTTTCCGCGGGCCGCAGCGTCGAGGGCCTTGGAATAATCGATGGCCACAGCGGAAGCGGCGGCGAACAGCCGCGTCTTTCCGGCGAGGTCTGCCTTATGGCTGGCACCCGCATGGACCTTTTCAAAAATCCTGGGCACCACCAGCAGGAAGGTGGGCTTGAAGGTGGCCAGATCCTCCAGCAGCTGGGCGGCACCGGAAGTGTGGCCCAGCGTTACTCCGGCGCTGAGGCACACCACCTGGACGGCGCGGGCCAGGACATGGGCGAGCGGGAGGAACATCAGCGTCCGGGCACCCTCCTGCCGCAGGAGCTCAGGCAGGAATTCCACAATGTTGGCGGCCACGAGGGCGAAGTTGCCGTGCGTTATCTCGCAGCCCTTGGGCTTGCCGGTGGTCCCGGAGGTGTAAACCAGCGAGGCCACGTCGGCCAGGCCTGCTGTGCTGCGGTGCCGCTCCAGCTCCGCGTCGGTGACCCCGGTGCCTGCCGCGGCGAGGCTCGCCAGGTTGGGTGCGCCGCCGTCGTCGTCCATCCGCACAACCGTCAGCACAGCGTTGCCGAGCAGCTCGGAGTCCGCCAGGACGCCGGCCACCAGTTCCTCCTTGGCCCGGTCCTCTACGAACACCCTGCGGGCGCCGGAGTCGTGCAGGATCCACTCGACCTGGCTAGCCGAGGAGGTCTCATAAACGGGAACGGTCACGCCGCCGGCAAACCAGATGGCAAAGTCCACGAGGGTCCACTCGTACCGTGTTCCGGACATCACGGCCACGGTGTCGCCCGGTGCCAGGCCTCCGGCGATCAGTCCTTTGGCAAGTGCCCTGACCTTATCCAGGAACTGCCCGGCCGGGACGTCAACCCAGCCGTTGGGGCCCTTGCGGGAGTACACGGCGTGGGAAGGGTCCTTGGCCTGCTGCCCGAGCAGCAGGTCCGTGACGTTGCTGTCCTGATCCAGCTCCACGAGCAGTTCAGTGCTTGCTTCTCTCACAGCCAGTCTCCGTTCCGGATCCGTGGTTCGATTTCCCGGTGCCGCGTTCCCTCGTTCGTGGGTCCGCCGCACGCGGCACCCCTGCAATCCTGCCCTAGATCCAGGACGGCATCCACATCCGGAACCGCCAGTCCTGGTAAGGAATGATTTCCGCCGTCCAGATGGGGTAGAAAAATGCCGAGAGCACCACGGCGCCGGCCACAAACAGCACCACCAGGTACAGCCCGGAGCGTCGGCGCCATAACGGGTCCTCCCGTCGTCCCAGAACCAGGCCCAGGCAATACGTCAGGGCGAGCACCAGGAACGGTTCGAAGGACACGGCGTAAAAAGTGAACATGGTCCGTTCGGGATACATGAACCACGGGAGGTAGCCCGCGCCGACCCCCGCCAGGACGGCACCGGCCCGCCAGTCGCGTCGGCCTGCCCACCAGAAGAGCAGGACCACCAGCGAAACCGTGGCGCTCCACCAGATCAGGGGATTGCCCACCGAGAGGATGGCCGACGTGCAACTGGCAACGTCGCAGCCCGGGCTTCCCTGCTTGGGGGACTCGTAGAAGAACGACGTGGGGCGCCCCATCACCAGCCAGCTCCAGGCGCTGGCCTCATACGGGTGGTCGGAGCTGAGCCCCTGATGGAACTTGTAGGCTTCCAGGTGGTAGTGGGCCAGGGACCGCAGCGGCCCCGGGATCCAGCCCCACTGGGCCGAGGGGTTGGTGTCGGCCCAGTGGCGGAAGTACGCATCCTTCGACTGGAACCAGCCGGCCCACGTGGACACGTACACCAGGGCGGCAACCGGGACGATGCTCAGGAAGGCGGGAATTCCGTCCTTGATGATGCCGCCGCTGATCCAGCCCCGGATCCCCGCGATCCGGCGTGCGCTCAGGTCCCAGAAGACGGTCAGCAGCCCGAAGGCAGCCATAAAGAACAGGGCGGACCACTTGGTGCCGACGGCCAGGCCCAGGCAGATCCCGGCCGTCACACGCCACCAGCGGACACCTAGCCACGGTCCGGAAACCAGCTGAAGCACCGAGGGCCTGCCGTCCGAGGCAGCGGCGGACTCGAGGCCCAGCTTCGCGGCCAGCCGCCGCCGGCCGTCGTCGCGGTCCATCAGGAGCGCACCGAAAGCAGCGAGGATCCAGAACATCAGGAAGATGTCCAGCAGGGAGGTCCTGGACATCACCAGGTGGTGGCCGTCCACTGCCAGCAGGAGGCCGGCCACGGCCCCCAAGGTCAGCGAATGGAAGAGTTTCTGCGCGATCAGGGCGATCAGGAGGATAGACAGGGTCCCGGTCAGCGCCGCGCCGAACCGCCAGCCCAAGGGGTTGTCCGGGCCGAACAGCCACATTCCTGCCGCGATCATCCATTTGCCCACGGGCGGGTGCACCACGTACTCCGGGGAGGGCAGGATGACTTCAGGATTCCCTGCCACGAAGGATTCGTTGGCCTTGTCCGGCCAGCTCCGCTCGTAGCCGCTGACCAGGAGCGAATAGCCGTCCTTGACGTAGTACGTCTCGTCAAACACCAGGTTCCGGGGAACCTCCAGGCGGACAAAACGAAGGACGCCGCCGATCGCCGCCGTGATGGCCGGAATCAGCCAGAACCACAGCCGCAGCGACGGCGGATAGTCCCGCCAGCTGCGGATGGTTCCGAGCAGCCGTTCCTGGAGGGCGCATTCCGTGAAGGCCTCCCGCGGCCGGCGGATCCACCGGTGCCCCTCGAGGTTTCGTCCCAATGTCCCGGATGCCGGCTGCGCCGGGCCGGCTGAGTCGGCCTCGACAGGAGGTACGGAGGTCTGCGTCACGTGCCCATGCTACCTTTTGGGGCTGGAAGAGCCCGCCAGCAGTAGGCTGGTCGTGTGGATCAACAACTAAGCACTTCCCGCGCCAGCGGCTCCGATGACGTCAGCACTTCCGAAGAAGCAGGTCCGACACAGTCCGCGACACTGTCCGGCGCGGAGGGTGCCGCGGCGAGTCCCGCGGAGGAAGCCGTGGAGGCGGCCAGTCAACCGGCGGTCCGCTCCGCGGCAGGGCAGCCCGGCAGGATCGTGCTTGCGGCGACCCCCATCGGCAACGTTGGCGATGCGTCCCCGCGCCTGGTTGAACTCCTCGCCACGGCGGACATTGTCGCCGCCGAGGACACCCGGCGCCTGCACCGCCTGGTGCAGAACCTGGGGGTCACTGTGGGCGGGCGGGTGATCAGCTACCACGAGCACAACGAAGCGGTGAAGACCGCCGAACTCCTGGACCAGGTGCGCGCCGGGAAAACCATCGTGATGGTGACCGACGCCGGAATGCCCGCCGTCTCGGATCCGGGTTTCCGGCTCGTTGAAGGTGCGGTGGCGGCCGGACTGACGGTCACCGCGGTGCCGGGACCGTCCGCGGTCCTGACGGCCCTCGCGCTGTCCGGCCTGCCCACGGACCGGTTCTGTTTTGAAGGGTTCCTTCCCCGCAAGGCGGGGGAACGCGCCTCCCGCCTGTCCGATCTCGACGCCGAGCGGCGGACCATGGTGTTCTTCGAGGCGCCCCACCGGCTTGAACCGATGCTGCGCGCGCTCCGGGAGCGCTTCGGACCGGACCGCCCGGTTGCCGTGTGCCGTGAGCTGACCAAGACGTACGAAGAGGTAATCCGCGGCTCGCTGCGTGAACTTCTCCTGTGGGCAGAGACCAACGAAGTGCGCGGTGAAATAGCCGTCGTGGTGGGCGGCGCGCCGGAGCGGGAACCCGGCAAACCCGAGGACCATGTGGCCGCCGTCAACGGCCTGATTGCGCAGGGAATCCGGCTGAAGGAGGCCGTGGCTGCCGTGGCCGAGGACGCCAAAGTCAGCAAGCGGGAGCTCTACTCCGCGGTCCTGGCCGCCCGCTAGAATCCGGGGCCGGAGCTTGTGCAGCTGCACAGCAAAGCCTGAAGTGCATAGTGCGCGCATGCATAGACGCTCCGGAGCGCGCGGCAGTACCGTGGCTTTAAAGCAGCCGAGAGCTGAACCCATCCCCAACACCAATTGCTGACGAGGGAGTCATCGTGACTGTAACTGCACAGCCCACCGTTACTGCGGAGCGCGAGAGCGAGCTGCTCGCTTCTGTTCCGACCGGACTGCTGATCAACGGCGAGTGGCGCCCGGCGGCGTCCGGTAAGACGTTCGACGTCGAGGACCCCGCCACCGGGAAGGTCCTGCTGAGCATCGCTGACGCGGGCCCGGAGGACGGCAGGGCCGCCCTGGATGCGGCCGCCGCCGCGCAGGATTCCTGGGCGCAGGTCCCGGCCCGTGAACGCGGCGAGATCCTGCGCCGCGCCTTCGAAATGGTCACCGCCCGTGCCGAGGACTTCGCGCTGCTGATGACGATGGAGATGGGCAAGCCGCTGGCCGAGGCCCGCGGCGAGGTCACCTACGGCGCCGAGTTCCTGCGCTGGTTCTCCGAGGAAGCCGTCCGCGCGTTCGGCCGCTACTCGGTCTCCCCGGACGGCAAATCCCGGCTCCTGGTCACCAAGAAACCGGTGGGCCCGTGCCTGCTGATCACCCCGTGGAACTTCCCCCTGGCCATGGCCACCCGGAAGATCGCCCCCGCGGTGGCCGCCGGCTGCACCATGGTCCTCAAGTCCGCGAACCTGACCCCGCTGACCTCGCAGCTGTTCGCCGCCGTGATGCAGGAAGCCGGCCTGCCCGCCGGTGTCCTGAACGTCATCCCGACCTCGACGGCCGGCGCCACCACCGGGCCGTTGATCAAGGACCAGCGGCTGCGGAAGCTCTCCTTCACCGGGTCCACCGAAGTAGGCCGCCGGCTGCTCTCGGACGCCTCCGAGACGGTGCTGCGGACCTCGATGGAGCTCGGCGGGAACGCCCCGTTCGTGGTCTTCGAGGACGCCGACATTGACGCCGCCGTCGCCGGGGCGATGCTGGCGAAGCTGCGGAACATGGGCGAGGCCTGCACCGCGGCGAACCGGTTCATTGTGCACGAGTCCGTCGCGGCCGAGTTCGCGGAGAAGTTCGCCGCGAAGATGGCGGAGATGACCACCGCCCGCGGCACTGAAGCGAACTCCAAGGTCGGTCCGCTGATCGACGCGAAGAGCCGGGACAAGGTCCACGAGCTCGTCACCGATGCCGTGGCCGCCGGGGCCGTGGCCGTGGCCGGCGGCGGGCCGGTGGACGGGCCGGGCTACTTCTACCAGCCCACCATCCTCACCGGCGTCACCGAAGGCACCCGGATCCTGTCCGAGGAAATCTTCGGACCCGTCGCGCCGATCATCACCTTCTCCACCGAGGACGACGCGATCCGGCTGGCGAACAACACCGAATACGGCCTGGTCGCCTACGTGTTCACGAAGGACCTGAACCGCGGCATCCGGATGGGCGAACGCCTCGAGACCGGCATGCTGGGCCTGAACGCCGGCGTCGTGTCCAACGCTGCTGCACCGTTCGGCGGCGTCAAGCAGTCCGGCCTGGGCCGCGAAGGCGGCCTCGAGGGCATCGAGGAATACCTCTACACCCAGTACATCGGCATCGCCGACCCCTACGCCAGCTAGGCAGTTCGCTGGCTAAGCAGTTCTCCGGCGCAGGCTAGCCCTGTCGCAGGCGTCGCAGGCCGTCGCGCACCGTCCGCCAGGACCGCGCGGCGGCCTGCCCCAGTTTGGCGGCGGGACGCGAGATTGCCCGGAAGGGCGCCGAGGCTATGAGGCCCCAGCGATTCATGACCGAGGGCGGCAGCCACTCCGCCCGGAGCCGTTGGGGCAGCCGGGAGTGCCGCCGTAGGGACGCCTGCGTCCGGGCTATCCTGTCGGCAGCCGAAACCGCGGCGGCAGGTTCGCCGGCCAATCCGGCACTTTCGGGAATGCCGGCAGGCCGGCCGTACTGCTGGCGTTCAAAGTCAGCGGTGATCGAGGCAACCGCCCGTGCACCGGCGTCGTCCGCTCCATCAGGCCCGCCCAGTGCACCCGATTCGCGAAGCCTGCCGGAGAAGTGCCGGGGCGTTTCGCTGATGCCGGGAGCCAGGCCGTAGTCCGTGGCGAGGTCCCGCAGTTCAGCCCAGGCCGAGGCGGCCATGCTGCCGCCGGGGGACGGTGGGCCCCTGAGCCGTCGGGAGCGCAGCCCGGCCCGCACCATCCGGGGTGAGGCGGCGAGCAGGGCCAGGAGCAGGATGCCGGCAGCCCCATAGAGCGGCAGCCTCAGCGTGTGTCCGGCTTCACCGGAGGAGTCCAGCCCGGGCAGCGGCACGGGCGTGGCGCCCGGTGTTGCACCCGGGGTTGCGGCGTTGGACGGAATGAGGCCGTCGTTGTTTTCGTTGGTGCTGGCTCCGCCCGGCGTGGAGGCCTGAGACGCGTAGTCCGGCACCACGCCACGCGACGGGGTGGGTTCGAACGCAACCCAGCCGAGGCCCTGGAAGTAGAGTTCGGGCCAGGCATGGGCGTCCCTGGAATCAACTTCGTATTCAGTCAGGGCCCCTTGCCCGGGAACCGAAACCGTGGCACCGGTGGACCTGCCGGGGGCGTAGCCCACGGCGATGCGGCTCGGAATTCCTTCCAGCCTGGCCATGACGGCCATGGCAGAGGCGAAATGGATGCAGTAGCCGCTCTTCTGCGTCAGGAAGTCCGCCAGGACGGAGAGGCCGTTGCCGTCGTAGCCGCCTTGGACGGGGGACTGCAGGGAGTAGGTGAACTCCACGGAGCGCAGGTAGTTCTGGATGGCCATGGCCTTGGCGTACGCAGTCCGGCTTCCCTGCGTCACGGTGTCCGCCGTAGTGCGCACGATGTCCGGCACGTTGTTGGGCGGGCGGATGAACTCCTCCGAGATCCCGCGCACGGGCGCCGATGACCCGGCCAGCAGCTCCGGCGTGAGCCGCGGGGAAGTTGACTGCACCACGTACTGCTGATTGCGCGTGTTGGTGTCCACGCCCTTGATGCTCAACGTGGCCGGATCCCAGCTCCACCGTCCGTCAAGGCCATTGACCGAGTCCGGAGCGTAGGGCACCGGCAGGTACGGGCTGGTGAAACGTCCGGTGTCGATCGCCGTCACCGTGCGGACCTGCTCGTCAGCGAGAACCTCGTAGCCGACGTCCATCCGGCCAACCCCCACCCGGCGGGAAGCGTCACGGTCGTCCGGTGACCAGGAATCGCCGTCGAACCGGTCCACGGTGACCGAGCGGAGGTACTGCGGGCGGCTGGCGTTGGAGGCGTAAGTGATGCGCCCGTCGCCGGACGGACTCCGCAGGCTGTTGCCCAGGCTGATCATCGGGTTCAGCCCGGTGGACGAACCCCACGGATTCAGCCGGGAACCCTGCGGGAAGGTGCCCTGGTCGAAGCCGGGAACGGCGAGGGGGAGGAGGAGGGGGATGACCAGCGCCATGCCGCCGGTGAGTGCCGCCCGGCGGAACTGTCCGGGGTTGCGGGCGGTGTCGGCCGTGGTCCGGTTGTCCGGGGCGAACCACTGGCTGCAGGCCAGGATCATCAGGTACCCTGCGGCGGCAGCGGCGAACCCCCACGGGCCGACGCTCTGCGGCTTGACCATGGCAGGCACCACCAGGACGGCAAGGAGACCCAGCCCGCTGGTTGCCGGCAGGGCCAGCGGCACGGCGAGGGCGTCGACCAGGATGACCACCAGCCCGAGGACCGCGCACGTGACCAGCACGATGCCGGCGTTGGGCGCGACCGGGGAGCTTTCAGCCAGGACGGTCTCGCTTGCCCGCCGCAGGTACCGGCCCAGCTGCGCCATGGTGTCCCCGGAGGGGATGAAGCCGGCAATGCTGTCCCTGCGGAAGAACGTGAACGTCAGGATGAAGACGAGGGAGGCAAAGCCTCCCAGTGCCACCAGGAAGGGCTGGGCGCGCAGCGACCGCAGGACCGCCATGGCCAGGGCCACAACGCAGACGGTGGTCAGCACCGGCACGTACCAGGCCCAGCCCCGGAGTACCCCGTTGAGGGAGAGCGCGGCGCCGGCAACAGATACGGCGACGGCGGCCGCCATCACCCAGGGGTGCGCGCCAACCCGGCGCGACTGTGCGGACGGGGCCGGTGACGGTGCCAGGACTTCAGGGGTACGGCCCGTGTCCGTACCGGAGCGCCGCTGGGGAGCCAGGGTCATCGGCTCACTCCCGTGCCGCGGCGGACATCCGCGGCGGCCGTGGCAGCTGCCGCATCGCGCTGGTCGAAGTAGGACCACGCCGCCGGCACTGATGTGCCGGGGGCAACGGCCACAGCCCGCCAGCCGCCGGACCGCAGCGATTCCAGGGCGGCCTGGCACTCGCCCGGATGGTCTGTGACGACAATCGCGAACGCGTTGGCCCCGAACCCCGCGCCGGCGGACAGGGAGCGTGCCTCTGCGGCCTGCAGATGTCCGAGGATGGCCAGGATGGGGCCCCGCTGCCGGTGGGCGGAGAGCTTGTCGATGAGCCTGTCGTCGAAGGGGTGCAGGCCTGATTCAGGCGCCGGACCATGATGGGCGCCGGTCAGCTGGATGGCGGCCAGGCTCTCCGCAATGGACTGCAGGCCGCCGGACCCGGTGTATTCCTCCGCTTCGGGTTCGGGCGCCGAAGGCGAGTGCAGGAAGGCCGGTTCTCCCGCGGGATCGAGGAACCGCAGGGCATAATTGCGTTCCGCCAGGTGGGCGCTGACGGACATGGCCGCTGTAACGGCCCATTCGAACGTGTCGCTGGTCACCAGGTCGTGGCCGTCCTCGCCGGAGGTGGCGGAAAAGGCGGCCCCGGGTCCGCGCGCAAACGCCGCCCACCGCTGGTCGAGGATGATGGTGGCCTCCGGTGTGGTCACCGACTCCTCCTGCCGCACCATCAGGGCGCCGTGCCTGGCCGTCGCAGCCCAGTGCACCCGGCGCATCGGATCTCCGTGGCGGTATTCGCGGGTCATGACGTCGTCGTCGCTCGGATTCGCACGGATCCGGGTGGCCGTGACGCCGTCGTTGCCGCGCGCGCCGGCGAGCCCGGTCGCAGGGAGCTCGACGGCGGCGGGCGTCACGGTCAGCGTGTCGCCGTCGTCGATCGCGTGGCGGTGCAGCGAGAGCCCGAAGGGGTCCGTGAACTCGGCCGTCACCGGGCCGATGACGAACTGCCCCCGTTTGCCGGAACGGAGGTGGTATTCATAGCGGCTGGTCCCGCCGACGGCGGAGCGGGCCGGGAACCGGAAGGCCGGCGAGTCGCCGAACCGCGGCGGAAGGTGTTCCTCCATGATCACCTGGCCGGTGGCCATTCCGGTCCGCGCAACGGCGAGCCGCACGGTGGTGGTGGAGGACGTTTCCACGCTGGCGGGGTTGAACTCGCGGTACACCTTGAACCTGGGTTTGAGGACGCGGATCCCCGCGAGGGAGACCATCGGCAGGACGATCAGGAGGATGCCGAGCGTGAGCAGGTCCCGGCGGCCCATCACCTGGGCCGCGAGGAGCGAAACCACGCCCGCGGCCAGCAGCCCCCAGCCGCGCGGGCTGAAGAGGTGTGCCGGAAGCCTGTCCGTCAGGGCCATCGTGGCGCCTTCGGCTAACGGGTGTGCCGCAGGTCCGGGCCGCTGCGCTGGCCGGCACCCCGCGACTGCATGGACATATCCTGCGGCACCGGAAGCTTGGCCAGGATGCTGCGGACGACGCTGTGGGGGGTTTCCCCCGTGCTGGCGGCCTTGCGGTCAAGGATGATCCTGTGGGCCAGCACGGATTCGGCAACGCTGACGACGTCGTCGGGGAGGACGAAGTCCCGGCCCTCCAAGGCAGCGGTGGCCTTCGCCGCCCGCAGGAGTTGGAGCATGGACCGCGGGCTGGCGCCAAGGCGGAGCATGGCACTTTCGCGCGTCGCGCGTCCGATGGACACGGTGTATTCCTTGACCGCCTGCGAAACGTAGACCCGCTGGACGGTAGCGATCATGGCCGCCACATCGGCCGAGGTGACGACGGCGGTCACCCGGGTCAGCGGCGACGTCGCCTGGTGCGTCTCCAGCATTTCAATCTCTGAGTCCTTGTCCGGATAGCCCATGGAGATCCGGGCCATGAACCGGTCCCGCTGCGCCTCAGGCAGCGGGTATGTCCCTTCCATCTCGATGGGATTCTGCGTGGCCACCACCATAAAGGGCTCATCCAGCTTGTACGAGTCCCCGTCCACGGTGACCTGGTGTTCCTCCATGCATTCCAAGAGCGCCGACTGGGTTTTTGCCGAGGCGCGGTTGATCTCGTCACCGATGACGATGTTGGCGAACACGGCGCCGGGCCTGAACTCGAACAGCCGCGACGCCTGGTTGTAGATGGAGACGCCGGTGACATCGGACGGCAGGAGGTCCGGAGTGAACTGGATCCTGCTGACCGAACAGTCGATGGTGCGGGCGAGTGTTTTTGCCAGCAGGGTCTTTCCCACGCCGGGAACATCCTCCAGCAGCAGGTGCCCCTGGGCCAGGAGGACCGTGAGGGCAAGCTTCGCGGCCTCCGCCTTGCCATCGATCACGGTGTTGATGGCGGACAGGATGCGCTCGCTGGCGTTGTGGAAGGCTTCGGCTTCCATGGCCGGCGGCTTGAGTCCGTTCAGTTGGTTTCCGACAATTCCCGCACCGCCAGGGAAGCTCTGCCCTTCCGGGAGTGCTTCGTCTACTGTGGTGCGTCTGTGGGAATCCATCGACAGCCTTTCAGCCCTGGGGAAGCCTGGACGGGTTGGCAAAGTAACTGCTGGCGCCCGCCGCCGGGCGTTCGCCCGTATGCCTACCAGACTACTAACACAACTGCCGGACCTGACAGAGAGTTCCGGTATTTCCCGGGCAGGAGCCGGGGGCCCTGGACGACTAGGGTAGAAGGATGAACACCCCGTTGACGCCAGTCCCGTTTCGTGCGCCCGGAAGCGACGGCTCCGGCCGGCACGGCTATCCGCCGGCGCCGGAGCCGCTGCCCGTCCCGGTCATGGACAACCACACGCACCTGGACTTTCCCAACGCCGACGTGGCCGTGGACGTGTCCGCGGCACTGGACGTCGCCGCGTCGGTGGGCGTCCAGGGTGCCGTGCAGGTTGGCTGCGACCTTGAATCCTCCAGGTTCACGGTGCGGGCGGTCGAGCTGGATTCGCGGCTGCTCGGCGCCGTGGCGATCCACCCCAACGACGCTCCGGACTACGCGAAGCGCGGCGAACTGGAGGATGCGCTCGCCGAGATCGAAGAGCTGGCCTCGCATCCCCGGATCCGCGCCATTGGCGAGACGGGCCTTGATTTCTTCCGTACGGAGGGGGAGGGGCTGAAACATCAGCGCTATTCGTTCCGCCGCCACATCGACATCGCCAAGCGGCTGGACCTGACGCTGCAGATCCACGACCGCGACGCCCATGACGACGTCGTCCAGGTCCTGCGCGAAGAGGGCGCCCCGGAACGGGTGGTGTTCCACTGCTTCTCCGGCGACGAGGAACTGGCCCGGACGTGCAACAGCGAAGGTTGGTACATGTCCTTCGCGGGCACTGTGACGTTCAAGAACGCGGCCAACCTGCGTGCTGCGCTGGCAATTGCCGACCCCGCCCGGGTCCTGGTGGAGACGGATGCGCCTTTCCTGACCCCGCATCCGTTCCGCGGCCGCCCCAATGCCAGTTACCTGATCCCTCACACGGTCCGGACCATGGCGGAATTGACAAGCACCGAGCTGTCCGGCCTTTGCGCCCAAATCGCCGAAAATTCCCTGCGGGCATACGGATCCTGGGACTGACCGCGGCCCCGCTCAGGCAACAGTCAGGAATACCAGGTATGCACAAAATCTTGGTTGCTTTATAACGCTTCGGTTACAGTGGATAACTATTAGCCGGGGTCGGGGAAGGCCTTCGGATAATTTGACTCAGTTCCGGGCCTGCGAAAGCGGCGGGCCCATGCAGTGCTGAGTATGGCGGCGCACACGTCTGCTGCAAACATCCGGACCATGTCCGGAGTTGCCCTGAGGGTGTTTGCGTCGGTGGGTGATGTGCGTTTTTCCCCGTGCCCGGATGGTCCTAGAGTTACGGGCAATCGTGGTCAACTTCTTCACTTCGGGCGGCAAATTCAGTTTCGTCAAGGTCGGCGCCCAGCTGGTTGTGCTCTCCGCACTCGTGCTGGGCCTCGTGGCCTTCGTAGGCAACAACAAGACAGTCACCCTGAACGTGGACGGAAAAGTCAGTTCCGTCCAGACCTTCGGCGGGACCGTGGGCGAAGTGGTCAAGAGTGCCAAGGTGGAGCTGCAGGGCGCAGACCGGGTATCCCCGTCGGCGGACGCCCGCGTGGAGAACGGCTCAGTAATCAACGTCAACCTCGCCAAGGCCGTGAAGATCAGCCTCGACGGCGCTGAGAAGACGATCAACACCACCTCGGCCAACGTCGAAGGACTCGTCACCGAACTGGGCGTCGCCAGCGCCTCGGAAGTGTCCGTGCCCAAGGATGCCCAGCTGGCCGTCTCCGGATCCTTCGTGTCCATTTCCACGCCGAAGACCGTCAGTATCCTGGCGGACGGCAAGGCATCCAAGACCACCACCACTGCAGCCACCGTGGCCGATGTCCTCAAGGACGCGGGAGTCACCGTCGGTGCCGGCGACCGGCTCTCCCAGCCCCGCAACGCCCATGTGGTCAATGACATGGCGATCAAGGTTTCCCGGGTTGATTCCTCGAAGACCGCCGCCACCACGGAAGAGGTTCCTTTCGAGACGCTCAGTTCCGAAAGCGCCGACCTGTTCGTGGGCGAGAAGAAGGTCACCCAGGCCGGTGTCCCCGGCAAGGTGGACAAGAACTTCAAACTGGTGCTGGTGGACGGCCGCGAAGCCTCCCGGACCCTGGTCTCCGAGACCGTTTCCGTGCAGCCCGTGACCGAAAAAGTGGCGGTCGGGACCAAGGAAAAGCCCGCGGCCGAAGCCGCCGGTGCGAACACCGGTGCAGCAGCACCCACCATGATGAACGAAGCCATGTGGGACAAGATCGCGCAGTGCGAATCCACCGGTAACTGGTCCATCAACTCCGGCAACGGCTACTACGGCGGACTGCAGTTCGACATCCAGACCTGGATCGGTGCCGGCGGCGGCGCGTACGCACCCAACGCCAGCCTCGCCACCAAGGCCCAGCAGATCGATATCGCCAACCGCGTCTACGCGCAGCGCGGCCTCTCGCCCTGGGGCTGCGGCTGGGCAGCAAGCAGCTAGCAGCCGTCCCCGCAGTCCAGCACTCCGCCGCGGCAGCTGACCACCGCCACGGGGGAATCGAAGGCCGGGTCCGGAATTGAACTGCTCCCCGTAAGTTGGACTGAAAATTCAGTTCCAACGTACGGGGAGCAGTTTCAGGTTAAAGGGCGGTTCGTTGCCTGAGGAGCAGCACGCTCGGGGGCGCGACGGGCCTTCGCCTGGCAGCCGCCGCAGATCCGGTCAGACCAGCCAGCGCCACCAGCGTGACCGCTCCGGTTCCGGCGTCGCTTCCGGCTCCGGCTCCTCGCCCAAGGCCAGCGCGGCCTCGGCGATGTCGTCCGCGGTGAGCGTCATGACGGCCTCACGATCGAGCGCGTCTAGACTTTGTTCCTCGTCGAGCGACAGCCGCAGCGCCTGGCGGTTGAGCGCCTGCTCGAACAGCGTGCGGGCGAACCGTGCGTTGCCGGAGTCCTCGCCCGCGTGGAGCCCGGCGAGGATGCGGCGCAGCATCTGGTCCGCGCCCGGCTCCAGCGTGTACTCGTGCTGGGCCAGCATCTGGTGGAAGATCGTCTGGAGTGCGTCGACGGAGTAGTCGGGGAACGTGATCTCGCGGGCGAACCGGGAGCGCAGCCCGGGGTTCGAGAGCAAGAAGGACTCCATCAGCCGCGGGTACCCGGCCACGATCACGACCAGGCGGTGGCGGTGGTCCTCCATCCGCTTGAGCAGGACCTCGATCGCCTCGGGGCCGAAGTCCGTCCGGCCGTCCTCCGGGGCCAGCGCGTAGGCTTCGTCGATGAACAGGACGCCGTCCAGCGCACGCCGGATCACCCGGTCCGTCTTGATGGCGGTCGCGCCGACGTACTGCCCCACCAGGCCCGAACGGTCGACTTCGACCAGGTGGCCTTTCTGCAGCAGACCGACCGCGCGGTACATCTCGGCCAGGAGCCGCGCCACGGTGGTCTTGCCCGTGCCAGGGTTTCCCAGGAACACCAGATGCTGTGATGTGGCCACCTCCGGCAGGCCGTGCGTCTTACGGCGGGCCTGGACCTGGAGCAGTGCGACGAGGGCCCGCACCTGTTCCTTCACGGTCTCCAGTCCGACCAGCGCGTCGAGCTCGGCCTGCACCTCGGACAGCGGCCGGGCCGGCCCGGGCCTCGCACCGAGGAGATCGCCGACCAGGTCGTCGACGCGCTCCGAACCGTGCAGCCTGAGCTGATCGGTCAGATGGCCGATGGTTTCGCGCAGGTCGTCGAGCGGATTGCGGCTGGCAGCCATGCATCCACTGTAGTACTCGACCGGCACAGCCGCCGCAGGCCCACGGGATAGGATACCTAGGTGACTGAACCGACTCCCGCCGCCTCCGGCACCGCGCCCGCACCACTGCTGGGCGCCTCCGATGTCCGCCGGCTCGCCGAGGAGATCGGAGTCCGCCCCACGAAAACCCTGGGCCAGAACTTCGTCATCGACGGGAACACCATCCGCCGGATCGTGGCCGCAGCGGACATCCACTCCGATGAGACCGTCCTGGAAGTCGGTCCCGGGCTGGGATCACTCACCCTGGGACTACTGGACGCCGCCAAGTCTGTTGTCGCCGTCGAAATTGACCCGGTCCTTGCGGCCAAGCTGCCGGACACCGTGCAGCAGTGGCGGCCGGACGCCGTCAAGGATTTCCACCTGGTCCTGGCGGACGCCATGAGGGTGACAGAACTTCCCGTTGAGCCGACAGCGCTTGTGGCGAACCTCCCGTACAACGTGGCGGTGCCGGTGGTCCTGCACCTCCTGCAGCACTTCCCGAGCCTCCGGCACGGCCTGGTCATGGTCCAGGACGAGGTGGCGGACCGGCTCGCTGCCGGCCCCGGATCCAAAACGTACGGTGTGCCGTCCGTGAAGGCCGCGTGGTACAGCAGCATGCGCAAGGCCGGCGTCATCGGTATGAACGTCTTCTGGCCGGCGCCCAAGATCCACTCAGGGCTTGTGGCTTTCACGCGCCGGGAGCCGCCGGTGACGTCGGCGACCCGCGAACAGGTCTTCGCCGTGATCGACGCCGCTTTCGCCCAGCGCCGGAAGACCCTGCGGGCCGCCCTGGCCGGATGGGCCGGAAGCGCGGCTGTTGCCGAGCGCTGCCTGCTGGCGGCGGGCGTTGATCCCACCGCCCGGGGCGAAGTGATCGATATCGCAGCGTTCGCACGGATCGCCGAAGCCCGCCAGGCCCAGCAGGTTTGAGGCCGGATGCCGCTCCCGCATTGTGCGTCGCTGCCAGCGTGCATGCTTGGAGCCTGACGCTGCCATGCCATAGCTTGGACTCATGAACGCAGTGAGAGGGCGCTTTGCCGCGAGGACGGTCCGGGTCAAGGCTCCCGGCAAAATCAACGTCTCGCTGGATGTGGGCCCGCTGCGTGAGGACGGCTACCATTCCGTTGCCAGTGTCTACCTGGCGGTGTCCCTCTACGAGGAAGTGGCCGCCACCAGCACCGCCGCGGACGGAATCACGGTCAGCATCAGTCCGTCCAGCACGCTGGACCTCGAGGACGTGGACATTCCGCTCGACGAACGGAACCTCGCCTACAAGGCGGCCGCCATCATGGCCGACGTGTCCGAGCACTCCACCGGCGTGCACCTGGAGATCACCAAGCGTGTCCCGGTGGCCGGCGGCATGGGCGGCGGCTCAGCCGATGCGGCTGCCACGCTGCTCGCCTGTGACGCCCTGTGGAACAGCGGGCTGTCCCGCGACGAGCTGGCCCACCTGGCCGCAGAGCTCGGGGCCGACGTCCCGTTTTCGCTCCTCGGCGGCACCGCCGTCGGGCTTGGGGTGGGCGATGACCTGTCACCCGCGCTGGCCAAAGCGCAAATGGACTGGGTACTGGTCACCGCCGACTACGGGCTCTCGACGCCGGACGTCTTCCGTACCCTGGACAGGCTCCGCCTCGCCGAAGGCGTGACCGCCGAGGAGCCCACCGCAGTGGATCCGAAGATCCTGCAGGCACTGCGGAGCGGCGACGCGGACGCCCTGAGCCGGGTCCTGGTCAACGACCTCCAGCGCGCATCCATTGAACTGGCGCCGGGTCTGCGCGATACGCTGGGCCTTGGTGAATCGTGCGGAGCCATCGCAGGACTGATTTCAGGCTCCGGTCCCACGGTCGCCCTGCTCACACACAGCCCCGCTGCAGCGGCCGGGCTCGCCGAAGACCTCGGCCATCACGGCCTGAATGCCCTGGCCGTCCACGGCCCGGTGCACGGGGCACGCATCATCTCCGATACGCTCCTTTAGTAGCTTTTGACCAGTACTTCCTTACAAATTTCCACCGAAGAAAGCAGTTCCCAGTGGCTCACCTGCTCGGCGGCGAGAACCTTACGGTCTCGTATGCAACCCGCACCGTCCTCGACGGCGTTACCCTCGGCCTTGAAGAGGGTGACCGGATCGGCATGGTGGGCCGCAACGGCGACGGCAAGTCCACCCTCATGCGTCTGTTGGCGATGCGCTCCACTCCTGATTCGGGGCGGGTCACCAAGCGCAGCGAGGTCAACATCGGTTACCTGGACCAGAGCGACGTGCTCGACGGCGACCTGACGGTCGGTGCTGCAATCGTCGGCGACCAGGCGGACTACGAATGGGCCCGCAACCCGCAGATCCGCGAAGTCATGGGCGGACTCGTGTCCGACGTCGACTGGCACGCCAATGTGCACGCGCTCTCCGGCGGCCAGAAACGGCGCGTGGCCCTGGCGAAACTGCTGATCGAAGACCATGACGTGATCATGCTCGATGAGCCCACCAACCACCTCGACGTCGAGGGCGTCGCCTGGCTGTCCCGCCACCTGAAGACCCGCTGGCGGGCCAACCAGGGCGCGTTCCTGGTGGTTACCCACGACCGCTGGTTCCTCGATGAAGTCTGCAACAAGACCTGGGAAATCCACGACGGGATCATGGACCCGTTCGAGGGTGGCTACGCGGCCTACGTCCTGGCCCGGGCTGAACGAGACCGCTCGGCTTCGGTGATGGAAGGCAAGCGCCAGCAGCTCGTTAAGAAGGAACTCGCCTGGCTGCGCCGCGGTGCCCCCGCACGCACGGCCAAGCCCAAGTTCCGCATCGAGGCAGCCAACGCTCTGATCGCCGACGTCCCGGAGCCTCGCGATTCGATGGCGCTGAGCAAGATGGCCACGGCACGCCTGGGCAAGGACGTGCTGGACCTTGAGCACGTTTCGCTGGACTTCCTCGGCGGCGACCCCGGGCAGAAGCTCTTCGACAACATCACCCTCCGCCTCGCGCCGGGTGAGCGGCTGGGGCTCGTGGGCGTCAACGGCGCCGGCAAGACCACCCTGCTGAAGCTCCTCAACGGCGAGATCCAGCCCACCTCCGGCAAGGTCAAGCGCGGCAAGACAGTTGTCACCGCCGTCCTCACCCAGGAGGTCAAGGAGCTCGACGACGTCAAGGACCTGCGCGTCATCGAAGTCATCGAGCGCGAAAAGCGGTCCTTCAACGTTGGCGGTAAGGAATTCAGCGCCGGCCAGCTCGTGGAACAGCTTGGCTTCACCAACGAGAAGCAGTGGACCCCGGTCAAGGACCTCTCCGGTGGCGAACGCCGCCGGCTCCAGCTCCTGCGACTCCTCGTGGGCGAGCCGAACGTCCTGATGCTCGACGAGCCCACCAACGACCTCGACACGGACACCCTGGCCGCCGTCGAAGACGTCCTGGACGGCTGGCCGGGCACGCTGGTTGTGGTCAGCCACGACCGCTACCTGCTGGAGCGCGTCACGGACCACCAGATGGCGTTGCTTGGCGACGGCAAGATCCGCGCCCTGCCGCGCGGCGTTGACCAGTACCTCGAACTGCGCGAAGGGGCCCTGGCCGGCTCCACCATCACCGGCGGCGGCAACCCTGTCACCGCCGCCAGCGGCAGTTCAGAACCCGCCGCCGCCGGCCCCTCCGAAGCAGAAAAGCGCGACGCCCGCAAAGCGAAAAACAGGATCGATCGCCAGCTGGGCAAACTCACACAGCAGGAAGACAAGATCCACGCCCAGATGGTCAAGAGCACGGCCGACAACGACTTCGACACCATGGCCGAGCTCAACAAGAAGCTCAAGACCCTGGCCGAAGAACGCGAAGCCCTGGAACTCGAATGGTTGGAAGCGCTCGAAGTCCTCGGCGAGTAAGGGGCTTGAGGAGGGCGGTCAGCGGCGTTTCGCCGTCGCTTTGACACGAACGGAACCTTCTTCAGTAGCGGTGCGGGGGACCTTCGCGTAGGAGCGCATCGCGAGGCATCGTGGCGTGAAGGTCGCCCAGCGACCGCAATGTCACCTATGCGGTGTGTCTAAGCGACGGCGAAGGTCCGCTGCGCTGCGAAGGTGACCACGGCGAAGGGCTAAGGCTCGCTGCGGAGCTCGGGTTCCTTTTGCAGGCCGGTGAGGCCGTTCCAAGCGAGGTTAACCAGGTGGGCGGCCACGGCGCGCTTGTCCGGGGTCCGGCTGTCCTGCCACCACTGCCCGGTCATGGCGACCATCCCCACCAGCATCTGCGCGTACATGGCGCCGTCGGCGGCACTGAAGCCTCGGCGGGCGAATTCGTCCGACAGGATGTGTTCCACCCGTGCAGTGACATGGGAGAGCAGGGTGGAGAAGGCGCCTTCGGGCTGCGACGGCGGGGCGTCGCGCATCAGGATCCGGAAACCGTCCGTGCGGTCCTCGATGTACGTCAGCAGTGCCAGTGCCGCCCGCTCCACCTGGACCCGTGGCTTCGCTTCATCCGTGAGGGCGTCGTTGATGGCTGCCAGCAGGATCCGGAACTCGAATTCCACCACCTGGGTGTAGAGGCCCTCCTTGGACCCGAAGTGCTCGTAGATCACGGGCTTGGACACGCCGGCGGCGGCCGCAATGTCTTCGATGGTGGTGCCGTCCAGGCCGCGGATGGCGAAGAGGCCGCGTCCGATGTCGATCAGCTGTGAGCGGCGCTGCGCCCCGGTCATGCGCGGCCGGGGCACGTACCCGGGAGCCCTGACGGGCCTGCCTGGATGGTTTCCGGCACCGTCGGGTGCACCGTTGATCTTGCTCACCGTCCAATCATGCCTTAACGGGAATGTCTTAGGAGAGAGCACCGAGTCGCAAGAGCGCCGACCTTCGTGGCAGAATTGGTTCTCGTGCCACGGGGCTTCGGGTCCGGGCACGGTCCGCCCTGGTGTAATGGCAGCACCCCGGCCTTTGGAGCCGTGGAGTATAGGTTCGAATCCTATGGGCGGAACTGCCGCTGTTGACCGGGTGCTATTTCCGGAACAGGCTGGCAGGGTGTGAAAGTGCGCGCAACTGAGATCCACCAAGCAAGGAGAGCCTGTACGTGAGCCCCGAGACAACCGGCCCGGCCGCCGTCATCGTCCTAGCTGCAGGTGCGGGTACCCGGATGAAGTCCCGGACCCCCAAGATCCTTCACCAAATCGGCGGCCTGTCGCTGGTTGGCCACGCCCTGCGTGCCGCCCGCACCATCGACCCCCGCCAGCTTGCCCTTGTGGTCCGCCACGAGCGCGACCTGGTGGCCGCGCATGTGTCCGGGCTCGACCCCGCGGCGCTGATCGTCGACCAGGATGAAGTCCCCGGCACGGGCCGCGCCGTGCAGGCGGCGCTCGATGCGCTCGACGCCGGCGGTCCCCTCGACGGCACCGTTGTGGTCACGTACGGCGACGTGCCGTTGCTTTCGGCGGAGCTGCTCGCCGAACTGGTGCTGATCCACGAACACGAACGCAACGCAGTCACCGTCCTGACCGCCGTCCTGGACAATGCCGCCGGCTACGGCCGGATCCTGCGCGCGGCAGACGGCACCGTCACGGGCATCCGGGAGCACAAGGACGCGTCCGACGAGGAACGTGAAATCCGCGAGATCAATTCAGGGATCTACGCTTTTGACGCCGCCGTGCTCCGCGACGCCCTGGTCCAGGTCACCACGGACAACGCGCAGGGCGAGATGTACCTCACCGACGTTCTTGGGCTGGCACGCTCGGCCGGCGGACGGGTTGCCGCGGTTGTCACCAACGACCGCTGGCAGGTCGAGGGCGCCAACGACCGCGTGCAGCTTTCGGCGCTGGGCGCCGAACACAACCGCCGCACCGTCGAAGCCTGGATGCGGGCCGGCGTCACGGTCGTGGACCCCGCCACCACATGGATCGACGCCACGGTGACGCTGGCAGAGGACGTCCGCATCCTGCCCAACACCCAGCTGCACGGCGCCACGACAGTGGCGAGGGACGCCGTCGTCGGCCCTGATACGACGCTGACGGACGTCACCGTCGGCGAAGGCGCCAAAGTGACCCGGACGCACGGCTCCGGTTCCACGATCGGCGCGAACGCCAGCGTCGGGCCCTTTACCTACCTCCGACCCGGCACGGTGCTGGGGGAGACGGGCAAGATCGGCGCCTTCTACGAGACGAAAAACGTCACGATCGGCCGCGGCTCCAAGCTGTCGCACCTCGGATACGCCGGTGACGCCGAGATCGGCGAGGACACCAACATCGGCTGCGGCAACATCACTGCCAATTACGACGGCGAGAACAAACACCGCACCGTGATCGGCTCGGGCGTCCGCACGGGTTCCAACACCGTCTTCGTCGCTCCGGTCCAAGTGGGCGACGGCGCGTACAGCGGCGCCGGCGCAGTGATCCGCCAGGACGTTCCCGCAGGCGCCCTGGCCATCTCGGTGGCCAAGCAGCGGAACGCCGAAGGATGGGTCATCTCGCACCGGCCCGGCTCCATCTCAGCAGTACTGGCCGAAGCCGCGGGGGCAACGGCGCCGGTCAGCGAAACAGCCGCGGCACAGCCGCCCCTGGATTCCTCAAGCACCCCGGCACCTACAGAAGAGGGCAAGCAATCATGACCGAAATTACGGCACGCGGCGAGAAGAAACTGGTTCTCGCCGCTGGGCGGGCACACCCCGAGCTTGCACGGGAGATCGCCAAGGAGCTGGGCACGGAACTGCTGCCGGTGGATGCCTACGATTTTGCCAACGGGGAAATCTACGTGCGTGCCGGGGAGAGCGTCCGCGGCACCGACGCCTTCGTCATCCAGGCACACCCGGCACCGCTGAACAACCACCTCATGGAGCAGCTGATCATGATTGATTCGCTGAAGCGGGCATCCGCCAAGCGCATCACCGTGGTCTCGCCCTTCTACCCTTACTCCCGCCAGGACAAAAAGGGCCGCGGCCGCGAGCCGATTTCCGCCCGCCTGGTGGCCGACCTGTACAAGACTGCCGGCGCCGACCGCATCATGAGCGTTGACCTGCACACCTCGCAGATCCAGGGATTCTTCGACGGCCCGGTGGACCACCTGATGGCCATTCCGCTGCTGGCTGACTACATCCGCACCCGCGTCGCAGCGGACAACATCACCGTTGTCTCACCGGACACCGGCCGCGTCCGTGTGGCCGAACAGTGGGCTGAGCGCCTCGGCGGTGCCCCGCTGGCGTTCGTCCACAAGAGCCGCGACCTCACGGTTCCGAACCAGGCCGTGTCCAAGACCGTCGTGGGCCAGATCGAAGGCCGCACCTGCGTCCTGATCGACGACATGATCGATACCGGCGGAACCATTTCCGGGGCCGTCCAGGTGCTCAAGAACGCCGGCGCCAAGGATGTCATCATCGCAGCGACCCACGCCGTCTTCTCCGATCCGGCGGCCCGCCGGCTGTCCGAATCGGGCGCCCGCGAAGTGGTGGTCACCGACACGCTGCCCATCCCGGCCGACAAGCGCTTCCCGCAGCTGACTGTGCTGTCCATCGCTCCGCTGATTGCACGCGCCATCCGTGAAGTGTTCGACGACGGATCCGTCACCAGCCTTTTCGACGGCAACGCCTGAGGAAGGTCCCACGCCAGCGGGGTTCCCTGAGCGAGCTTGCGAGCTTAGGGAGCTGGTGGGGATCCATCCGGCGTCGGGCCCGTTTTCAGTAACCGGGCCCGACGCTGGTAGGCTGGTCCACGATACCTTGGCGAGGGAGAGCAGTCTCCGTTATCGACTGGGTCTGAATCTCCCTTCTTGAAGGGCCGGCCACGGGCCGCCCGGCGTTGAAGGTCGCAAACAGACCTCCGCCCTTGCTGAACACCGTTTAGATTTCAAGGAGATTTACATGTCTGAGCAGAAGCTCGCAGCAGAAGTACGCACCGAATTCGGCAAGGGCTTCGCCCGCCGCGCACGGATGTCCAACCTGATCCCGGCTGTCATCTACGGCCACGGCGCAGAGCCGATCCACATCACCCTGCCGGCCAAGGCCACCACGCTGGCCGTCCGCGCTGCCAACGCGCTGCTGACCCTGGACATCAACGGCGAACAGCACCTCGCGCTGGTCAAGGACATCCAGCGCAACCCGATCAAGCAGATCATCGAGCACATTGACCTCCTGACCGTCCGCACCGGCGAGAAGGTCACCGTGGACGTTCCCGTCCACCTGACCGGCGAGCTTGCCCCGGGCAACGTCTACAACCAGGAAATGACGGTCGTCTCCCTCGAAGCCGAGGCAACGCACCTGCCCACCTCCGTCGAGGTCAGCATCGAAGGCCGCACCGCCGGCGAGCACATCCACGCCTCCGACCTGGTCCTGCCGAAGGGCTCCGTCCTGCTGGCCGACGCAGAGGCTCTCGTCGTTCACATCTCCGAGGCCACTGAGGTCTCTGAAGAAGAGGCTTCAGCCGACACCACGGCAGGATCCTCGGCCGCCGAGTAGTTCCGAGGAATTCTCCGGTGGCCGGGTCCCTGGCGGGGCCCGGCCACTGCCGTCTTAAAAGCCCTCCAGCACCAACCCCAGCCGCAATGAGGCACGCCCGGCACAACCGGCGCACTGCCTTAGCGGCCGGACCCCGGACCACTCTAGGATTGACGCATGACTGACACCTGGCTGATCGTAGGCCTTGGCAACCCCGGCACCGAATACAGCAACAACCGGCACAACGTCGGCCAGATGGTGCTGGACGAACTGGCGCGCCGGGTAGGGGGCAGCTTCAAAGTGCACAAGGCGCGCGCCCACGTGCTGGAGGGCCGGCTCGGCATCGGCGGACCCCGCGTGGTGCTGGCCAAGCCGATGAGCTACATGAACGTCTCCGGCGGTCCCGTGTCCGCGCTGGCGAAGTTTTACGACATCGATCCCGAGCACGTGGTGGCGGTCCACGACGAGATCGACATTCCCTTTAATACTGTCAAGCTGAAAGTCGGCGGGGGCGAAGGCGGACACAACGGCCTGCGCGACATTTCGAAGGCCCTGGCCACCAAGGACTACCTGCGGGTCCGCGTCGGGGTGGGACGCCCACCGGGCAGGATGGACACTGCAGACTACGTCCTCAAGGACTTCGCCACCGCCGAGAAAAAGGAGCTCCCGTTCCTCCTGGATGACGCCGCGGATGCCGTGGAGACTGTGGTCAAGGACGGATTGACGGCAGCACAGCAGAAATTTCACACTGCAGTTCAGTAACTTTCCCATGCACCCGGCCCTAATGGCGGTAATGTGCGGGTGGGGGACACGCTCCGGTTAGTACCTGGCAATTGGTTAACCAAAGTCAATTAAGTCGCCTAATTGTTTAGTCATATCTGCTATGGTAATTTTCACATTCAAGGTCTTGTTGCCTGGTTTGGCGGCATCGGAAAACTAAAAACCCGACGGCTCAGCCAAGTCGCATCAGCTGGAGCCACGAAGGTAGCGTGATCGATCGTGCTTGCATCACACGGCTCTGAAAATGGGGGGCTGCTGGAGACTGAACGCCGGGGCATGGGCGCCTCCGAGCGTCGCAAGTGGTCGTCCCTGGTGCGGCAGGATCTTCAGTCAACCGTTGTTTCCATCCTCGAGGAAAGCGACCTTCACGGCGTCGTTGTGGTTGGCGCCCAAGGCGTCGGAAAATCCACCTTCACGCGGGCGGTCGAAGCCAAACTGGCGGGAAAGACGCACGTCATCCACCTGCACGGGACGCCGACTGATCCTGCCATTCCGTTCGGCCAGTTGGCGTTTCTGGTGGCCCGGCTACCCGGCCACGCGCTCGATTCACCGGGCGGAATTGTCCACGGTATTTCCCGGCTAATCCGCGAGGATGCCGCCGGACGACCCGTCCTCGTTGTGCTGGAGGACCTGCCGGCGATCGACAGCATGAGCACTGCCGTCCTTATGCACCTCATCCTGAGCGGCGCCGCAAAGCTCATAGTCACCGTCCGGAATGTCACGGACATGCCCGAAGACCTGATCCGGCTCCTCCGCAACAATTCACTGGAGGAAGTGCGGCTCGAGGTTTTCTCCCGTCCGGAAGTGAGCAAATTGCTTGCCGGAGTTTTGGGCCGCCCCGTGACCGCCACAGCCGCCAGCTCGCTCTACGCGGCGAGCGGCGGAAATCCACTGGTGCTGCAGGCCATCGTTATTGAACAATTGCGTGCGGGAAACCTCCACCTGGCCGGGAAAGTCTGGGCGCTCAGGGGGGAAATCAACCTGGCGGAAGCCGACGCCCTGGTGGATCTCGTCCGGTCGAGGCTGGCAAGGGAGTCGCCAAAGGTCAGGGAGGGGCTGGAGTGGCTTGCCTTGATCCGACGCGTGCCGTTGTTTGTCCTCCTGGACGTCCTGGATCCCGCCGTCGTCGCCGACCTGGAAAAGGCCGGCTACCTGCAGGTCGGAGAGACTGGGCGGCGCTGGGTCAGCCTGAAAGACGACTACGTCGGCGAAGTCATCCGGGGCTGGATGGACCTTCCGCGGCGGAAGGAACTGCACCAGCTGGTGGCGAGGGTTGTGGGAGCCACCCCGGCGGAGATGGACGTCGAAGAACTCCTCGGCTACGTGGCCTGGACGCTCGATTGCGGCGAACCCGTGGAGCCGGCCTTCGCGCTGGCCGCGGCTGTCGCGGCAAACCGGCTTTTCGACCCGATGTTCGCCCTGGAAGCCCTGGCCCAGGTCCGCGTTGAAGACCCGCACTGGGCCGAGGCAGCCCAGCAGCGGGCGGCCGCCTACATGACACTGGCGGAGCACGAATCCGCCGTGGCCGTCCTGGAGGAAGTCACCCCCGAACAGCTTTCCGGGCTTCCGGCCGCCGCCTACGCGAACTACATCCTGGATTTCTGCAGTTCGCTGCTCTGGGTCCACGGCGGATACAGCCGGATCGGCGGCATCCTGTCCGCGGCACGGCACGAACTGGCCCGTCGGGAGAGGGCATCAATCGGCAATGAGACAGCAGCCGACTTTGCACGGGCGCATGAGCAAATCAGGCTCGCCGAATTCGAACAGATGGTCCATCAGGGGGACTACGAAGCTGTTGCCGAAGACCTGGAGCGGGCCTACAAGGAAGGCGGCGACCCGCTGTATGTCCTGAACTGCGCCTGCCTGCTGACCATGGCCTGGGCAGTCCTGGGCAGGGAAGCGGACGCAATGGCCCTGGCTGCCGAGATCCAGCAAAGGACGGAGCAGTCCCACGTAGTGCCCGGCATGCTGAGCTGGCGGGCGGAAGGCCTGTTCGCTGCCCTCCTTTGCAGCGGCCAATGGGAGGACTGCGTCAGGATACTCACCGAGGCCCTGGACCAGAAGCCGAAAATCATGCAGTACCTCGGCGGCGCCGCCGAACTCGCACTCGGTGTGGCCTACACCTACGCCGGAAGGGCCGACCTCGCCATTGACACGCTGCTTGGTGCCCAGGCGCAGCTGGAAATCAGGCGGAGCTACTACGGGCCGGCCCTGGCTTGCTCGGCACTTGCCTTCGCCTATGCCCAGGCCGGTGACGTCCAGGAGTCGCGCAATTTCCTGGACCTGGCCGCGCAGGAGGAGCAGCACGTCGCCTGGTTCACTTCGTGGATGACCGACTTCTGCGTCCGGATGGCCCGGCGGTGGCTCAAGGATCCGGGAGCCAAGCAGAAGCTGATCGAGTCGGCCCACGAAGACATTTCCAAAGGGCGGACAACCACTGCCTCCATCAGCCTGTTCGGTGCTACCGTGCATGGAACGGAGGAAGAACTGGCCCTGCTGATCGAAATTTCCTCCCGCCGGCAAGGAAAAATGGCCAGCATCAACCGTCTGGTCGGGGAGGGGAGCAGAAAGAAGGACTCCAAGGTCCTGCTTCAGGCGGCGTCCCTGGCCCAAGAGCTCCACCTCGATGCGGTGGAGTCGCGGTGCGTGGTGCTGGCGCTGGACATTGCCAGGGAGAAGGGAGATTCCCAGTCCGCCCGGGCGGCCCAGCATCGTCTGGACCGGCTCGTGGAGACCCTGCCGGTGCTGCCGCTGATGCCGCATACGGTAGGGCCGGAATTGACCGAAAGGGAGCGGCAGGTTGCCAGGATGGCCAGTCAGGGGTTGAGCAACAAGGAGGTTGCCAACCGGCTGCAGCTTTCCATACGAACTGTGGAAGGCCATCTCTACCAAATCTTCACGAAAATGGGGATTTCATCGAGGAGTGAGCTTGAAGGATCCGCTCAAGTCTGATGGGAAGGCTTCGGCGCGGCCGCGCGCCGGGACCCAGCGTCAGAATGCTGGTGAGCCTTGGATAGACCGGGGTGACATGCTGTCATCGGTGCAGGACGCCCTTGCATCGGATGACTGCTGGGCTGTTTTCATCGTTGGCGACGCCGGGCTGGGAGCGTCCTCGCTGCTGGGGCAATTGAACAACGGAGGAAACGGCCGGACGGCAATCATGACCGTCCACGGGAGCCCCTCACTGGCACCCGTTCCCTATGGGGCGCTGTCCCCGTACCTGTCTGATCTCTCCGTAGAGGATGTCACGTCAAAGGTGGCTGTGCTGCGGGCACTGTGGGCGCACCTCGAAGGTGCCAGGAAGAATCCCGGACCCGCCTTGCTGCTGGTTGATGATGCCCACGATCTCGATACCGCCACGGCCGAGATGATCTCCGAACTGGTCCAGGCAGGATGGGCCAAGCTCGTGGCCACGTGCATTCCGAGGCCCGGCATACCTCAGCCCTTGCTGCGGCTCTGGCACGACGGCACTGCCGAGCGGTTCGATATTGCCCCGCTGACCCTGGACCAGGGGCACCAGCTCTGCGAGGCGCTGCTCGGCGGCAAAGTCCTCAACACCACGTCGCGTGAATTCTGGCAGGAGGCCGGCGGGAACACGCTGCTGCTCAAGACGCTCGTCCGTGAAGCCCAGCGTTCCGGCGACCTGATCCAGCGGAACGGGGTCTGGCTCAACGCCGGTTCCTCGCATGTCCGCACCCTGGAACTCACCGCCGTCGTCAAGGTCCAGCTCATGCGCATCTCGGCGGACGGCCGGGAGGCACTGAACCTCATCGCCCTCGCGGAACCGGTGGACAGGACCCTTGTTGGCGAAATCGCGGGCGAACCGGCCGTCAAGGAACTGCTTGACCAGCGGCTGGTGGTCCAGTCCGTGGACAGCGAACCAACTCTTCGGCTGGTCAGCCCCGTCTACGGCGAAGTGCTGCGCAGGATCGTTCCCGCGGCCCGCAGCCTTCAGCTGCACCGGGAGCTCGTGTCCCGCATGGAAGTCTCCGCGGACAAACCGGAGTCACTGCTCCGCATGGTGTCCTGGTCCCTGGACTGCGGTGCCGAAGTGCCCGGCCGGCTACTCATCCGGGCCGCTGTCCTTGCCTGCAAGCTTTTCCAGAGCGAGACGGCACTTCGCATCGCCTGGGCCGTCCGGGACCCCGAACTGCAGCAGACTGCCCGGGCCGTGATGGCCCGGTCGCATTACAACCTCGGGCACTACGACGAAGCCGCAGCCCTGCTGAACGTTGATGTGGACGCCGGTGGCGGGCTCACGCACATGGTCGTCAACAGCCTCCTGAGATCGGCCACACGGACAGCGCTCGGGCACCCTGCCTCGGAGATCGCGGACGATGCCCGTAGGCTCCGTCAATGGGGCGATGAAGAGGCTGCGGCCAAACCCGCGGACGCACCCGGGATTCTCGCGGCGACGGCACACCGGGCAACCCTGGTGGAACTGATGGCGTCTTCACTGTTGGGCGACTACCGGCAGATGGGTCCTATGCTGGAGGAACTCCTGGAAGCCGGCGTTTCGGCGGCCGAACCCGACGGCGCCCTCACCAGGTCGATGGCGCTGGCACTGCAGGCGGAGCGGCTGTGCGCGCTGGGATACCCGCTGCAGGGGCGCCAGCTCGCCACGGATGCGTTCGGCCAGGCACAGCCTCCCGATAACGACATCTTCTTCCTCCCCGAGTTCATCGTGGTCCGGCTCGTCGCCTGCGACCTCGCTGCCGGGGACTGGGCGGAGGCGCAGGAGCTCCTGGCGGGCTATGCGGATACGTCGTTCGGTTCCGCCATGGTTTCCTTCAGTGGTGCCGCCTATGTCGTGATGGGATACATAGCAGTCCGGCAGGGAAAACTTGCCGACGCCCTGGAGCTGCTGACCACGGGACTCGAAGCCCTTCGTGACAGCGATCCCCAGCAGATGTTCCGGCTTTGCGCCGCCATGGCCTATTACGTCGCGGCCACCCAGGGCCGCAATGCGGAGGCCGACAGGCTGAGGCAGGACTACGAGGCCTGGGGTGAGCGCGGTATCCACCTGATGACGGCCTTTGCCCGCGATTTCCTGGCTGCGGGGGACGAACAGCTGCGCGGCGACGGCAGTGGAATTGCGGCCCTGCACAGGAGCGCGGAGGAGGCTGCCCAACAGGACGCCCGCTACCTGGAACTGAATGCCCTGGCCATGGCGCTGGCGCTTGGCGACACCACCAGGCTGGAACGGCTGGCTGTCGTCGCCGGTGGGGTAGAGGGCCCCTGGGCAGACGCCCTGGCCGCGTACTGTTCCGCACTTTCGGACGGGAGCGCGGAACAGCACCTCCGGGCCGGGGACGCCCTTTATGCGGCTTCTGTCTTCCAACTCGCGTCCGACGCCTACTCAGCCGCCCTGGCATCCTTGGACCGCAGCCGGAACCGGGAACTGGCGGCCATGGCACGCGCCGGCATTGCCCGGTGCAACGAAGAACTGGGCCATGCGGGCAGCGAGGCCCAGCCGGACACCGTGGCACCTATCCTGACCAAGCGTGAGCGGAACATTGTGGGACTGGCAGCCACGGGACTCAGCGACCGCATGATCGCGGACAAGCTGCAGATTTCCGTTCGCACGGTGGAGGGCCACCTGTACAGGTGCTACCTGAAGCTCGGCATCGCCGGACGCGACGAGTTGGCCGCAGCCGCGGGGCTCGCTGACGATGCCGTGACCCCGGCCAACAGATCACCCGGGAAATGAGTACCTGGACCGCCGGGCACTACTCGGCGGTGGTGCCGGGCCGGCGCCGCCTCAGCGACTTGTTAACCATTTCGACGCCGCGAAGGCGTTGATTTGGCCGCTTTGTAGCGGCTTGCGGCCGCCCTCGGTAACCGGACAGGGCGATCGGGGGTACTTGCCTTGCAAGTACAGGTATGAGTAACGGGCAAAATCGAGTACTCACTACTGGTGCCCGCGGGCGTCCCAGCTGGTTAATTTGGGGTACCAGAAATCGCTCATAAATACAGAGGTCTCACTCATGTTGACAGCCGATAATGTGGCCAGTACACACGCCACCAGATCCGCCGGAATGACACGGGGCGCCGCATGGCCTTTGATCGGTCGGAAACAGGCTGTCAGCGACATTACCCGTGCTTTGGCCGAGTCCACCGGGGGAGTCCTGGTGACCGGATCCTCGGGCACCGGGAAGACCTTCCTCACCACCCACGCGCTCAAACAGTTCCGCGACGATTCCCTGGTAGTGACGCTCCGGTGCAGCGCAGCTCTCTCCCGCTCACCCTACGGCGCGCTCAACATGCTGTTGAGCGACCTCGAGCCCGGGTATCTGAACCACCCCGTGCTGGTCCTGTCCGGGCTCATGCGGCTCCTGCGGGAGCGTGCCAGCGGGAAGACCGTCTACCTCTTCGTCGACAATGCCGGCGAAGCTGACGAACTGACGGCCGTGACAATCGCCCAGCTGGCACGAAACCGCGCCGTTCGCCTTGTCCTGACGTGTTCAGACCCGCTGCGGCTCTCGGCGGAGATCTCCGGACTCTGCGACGGCGGGTTCCTCACGCGCGTCAACCTCGAACCGTTGTCCTTCCGCGAGGCTGTCAGTTGGCTGGAGGAAGGCCTCAGCGCCAAGGTCTCGCACTCCGCCGTCCAATCGCTGTGGGCGGCCAGCGACGGCAACCCGCACTATCTGAAGATGCTTGCGATGGAGCTCGCCGATTCGGGTTCCCTGGTTGTGCAGGACGGTGTCTGGGTCCTGACGGCGGAACACCACGTTCACGGACGGGCAATCACTGACCTGATCGCCACCCGGCTGGGGCGCATGGGTGAGGCTGACCGGCGAATCCTGGAAATCCTATCGCTGGCGGAGACGCTGCCCCTGGACACCTTGCTCAAGCTTGTTGATGCCGACGACGTCGACGCCCTCGAGGAGCGCGGGGTTCTCGCGGTCGAGGACTCCCTGCCCCGCCGCGTCAGGATCCAGAGCCAGCTGGTCGCCGATGTGGTGCGGGAAAATGTCCCGCCGGGCCGGAGCAACGATCTCCGCGAAATGGTGCTCTCAGCTGCGGCGCCGTCCCTCCGGACGCCAGCCACGGAACTGCCGTTCGCGGTCTGGGCCCTTGATTGCGGCGCAGTGTTGTCGGCGGACGAGTCCCTCTCTGCGGCACGCCTGGCCAACAGACGCCTGGACGCGCCCCTGGCACTTCGGTTTGTCCGAACTATCAAGGGACACGAGGAGCTGGCCGGGGCGGTCACCGAGGAGGTCACGGCGCTGATGACGCTCGGCGAGGTGGAGGAGGCCCTGGCCGTGGTCCGCCGACATCGCGAGGTGTCCCGGGGGAATCCCGCGCTCGCGGAATGGATCGGGCTTCTCCTGGCGGAAAGCTCGGTGTTCCTCGCCACCCGGGATGCCTGGCAGGAAGCACCTGATTCCCTGGCCCGGGCACGGAAGGTACTTTATGAGGACTCAACAGGTCCGGTCGCCGAAATGTCGGCACCGGACCTCAGGCACATCCGTGAACAGCTGACGCTGGCCGAAGCCGAAGCAGCCAGCTACGCCGGAACCTACCGGGAAATGGCTGCTGGCCTTGCCGAGGCACTGGACAACACTGAATTCCACAGCGCGGAATTCCGGCTCCAGGCAGGCAGCTGGCTCTGTGAAGCCTGGGCCGTGACCGGGCGCCAGTCCGATGCCGCCGAGCTCGCCGAACAGCTGAAGCTGCAGTGCCTGCGGCCGGAAATACCGGTTGCCATCGCGCAGTCGGTGATCTCCCGGCTGCGGTTCGCCTACCTGGTGGCAGGACGATGGGATGAGGCGACGGAGGCGCTGCCCAGCGAGGATTGGCTCCCCTCATCCGTCGTCTACCGGCGGTTCAGCGCCACCGAAGTGCCCGAGGCGATCTCCGCCTGCATGCAGGGCCGCGGACGCGACGGACTGGACCTGCTCGTTCCCGGCATCAGCCAGCTGCGGATCCAGGACAGCGACGGTATCCTCACGCTCGCCTGCGCGGCGGCGGCCTATGCCTCGGCCCTGCAGGGTGAGCGCGAACAGGCACTTGGCTACCTGGCAGAGACAGCCTCCGGCGCCAGGCGGAAAACATGGAAGGTAACCAGGGCGGAGGGGTATTTCACGGCGCTGGCGCGTGCGGAGCTGGACGGTCCGCGGACGGGAATTGCGCAGCTGCTGCGCCTGGCAGACGAGGATCGGGCCACCGGTACGGTGGGGCATGAGCTGCTGTGCCTGAGCTCGGCCGTCAGGCTGGGAGAAACCGCTGCGGCACCGCGGCTGCTGGAAGCTGCAATAAACAGCCAGGGACCCTTTGCGGAACTGTGCGCGCAGTACGCGCGGGGGGTCATATCCGGCGGAGCCGACGAACTCATGGCTGCCGCCAACCTCGCGGCCCGGCTGCACAATGACAGGTTTTCCCTGGACATCGCCGAGTCGGTCCTGAACCTCGACCAGGCACGGCTCGAGCGGAGCCTGATCCGGCAGGCCAAGCATCTGGCGGAAACCTGCCGCCGGAGGTTGCGGACGCCCCAGGACGGCAACCACGACAGGCTCACGCTGACCGCACGCGAACTCCAAATAGCGCAGCTTGCTGCCGCCGGAGCGAGCAACAAGAGCATCGCGGCCCAGCTGCACGTTTCGGTAAGGACGGTTGAGGGCCACCTCTACCAGATCTACGGCAAGCTAAAAATCGAAGAGCGCTTGGAGCTTCCGGTAGCCCTTGGCAGTACAGGAGATGACTAGCCATGACTGAAACCACCCTCACGGCGGAGCGGCTGATCGGGCGCTTCGGTATGGTTGCCTCGGTTGTTGATTGCCTGGTGGACGCCAACGGACCGGGCGCCCTCATCCTTGGCGACGCCGGCATCGGCAAGACGGCGCTCATCAACGAGGTGCTCTTTGAGCTCGGCAGCCGTGTCCGTCCGTTCTACGTCTATGCGGGGCCGTCGCTCTCCGATGTTCCCTACGCAGCCCTTGCACCCTTGCTGACCGCGCTGACACCCGGCCAGACGGACCAGCCCCGCGCCGTGCTCAAGGCGCTCGTGACGGAACTCAATCCGGACGGTCTGAGGGATCAGTCGCAGGCCGTGCTGGTGGTCGAGGACGCGCACCACCTGGATGACAGCAGCGCCGCCGTCATAGCGCAACTGGCTGCGGCGGAAGCCGCCAGGGTGGTTCTGTTGTGCCGGCCGCACCCGTCACCCCCGCCGGAAGTGCTGTCGATGTGGTCGGAAGGCCTGGTGGACCGCTTCGAGCTGCAGCCGCTGACCAAGGACGAGGTCGATGAGCTCTGCACCCGCACACTTGGCTCGCCGCTCGTGCCCAGCGCCAGTGCGGTCCTTTTCAGGTCCTCCGGCGGAAATCCGATGTTCCTGCTGGAACTGCTGGCCCATGCCAGGAGCCGCGGCCACCTGCTGCGGCGCAATGACACCTGGGTGCTCCTGGGCGAGCCCGGTGCGGCCACCGTCCGGCTGATGGACCTGGTCAGGAACCAGATCATGCAGTTGAACCCCGAACAGCGCCAGGCCCTGGAATCAGTAGCACTTGCCGAAGCGATCCCCCTGAACGTCCTGCAGCGCGCCAGCGACAGCCGGGCCGTCGATGAGCTCAAGGAGCTCCAGTTCATCGCGATTTCCGCGGACCCCGCCAGGCACGTCCGCCTGGCGCAACCGCTGATCGGCGAGGTGATCAGGCAGCTCGTGCCGACAGCCCGCAGCGTGACCATCCGGCGGCGGATCGTAGACCTTCTGGACTCGCGGCCGGAGACCCTGGACGGCAGGCTGAGGCACGTCACCTGGGCCCTGGAGTCCGGAGCAACCGTTCCCGACGCCGACATCCTGGAGGCCGCACAGCTGGCGAACCGCCTGTTCATCCCCGAGTACGTGGAACGCGTGGTGGGCGCCATCAGGGAGCCGTCCCTGAAGCTCGCAGCGCAAGTGGAACTTGCCCGCGCCAAGCTGTACGGCCGGGATCCCCTGGGAGCCAGCCTGTGCCTCGAAGGCGTAGTGGAACAAGCCACCGATCTGCGGACAGTCCGGCAGGCTTCCATGCTGGCGGCGCAGCTGGCCGCCGGCCAGCGCAACGGGCCGGAGGCTGTGCTCCGCGCCGCCGATGCTTGGGCGGAAGCTGTCTCCAGGCTGGAAGAGGCCCATCCGGAGTTCGATGCGAAAGAGCTTGAGACGGCACGGCTGGGCAGCAGGCTGCTGGCCCTGGAGGGCTACCAGGCGGCTGGACGCCACGTGGAAGCAGAGCCGGAACTGCAGGATATCTGGGAGTCCACGGACGACGACGAGTCCCGGCTGCTGGCCGGAACCCTGCTGGCGGAGTCGCTGGCACTTACGGGACGTGCCGTTTCGGCACTCCAGGTGGTGATGGTGGTCGAGGACATCCTTGCCGCCAGTGGGGACCGGCGCCTTGAGTACGCCGAGTTCGTGATGCGGCGCTACCTGCTGGCGCTGCTCCATGCCGGGGAACTCGATGTCCTGGATGACTATCTGCAGAACCACATCGCCCAGGCCTCCAACTCGCTGATCTACTTTGGCGGGATGTTGCACCTGGCGGCCGGCAACGCAGACCTGCGGCGGGGCACCATCGGGGCGGCCCTGCCAAAACTGAGCCAGGCCGCCGAAGTGCTGCGCCTCTCCGATGCCGGCGGCGACTTGCCCGATGCCCTCGCGGCCACCGCCTATGCAGCATCCATCCTCAACCGGGCGGACACAGCAAAAGCCAATGCCGACGCCTACGACGCGCTGCTTTCGGACCACCGCCATGCCTCGCTGCTGGGGCGGGCGTACGCCGTGGCGGCACGGGCCGAACGCGTCGGCGTCCAGGCTGCCGCGTCAAAGCTGATGGTCCTCGCCGATGCCGCCGAAGCCTCCGGTTTCCTCAGTTACGAGGTGGAGATCCTTTCCCTGGTGCTCCGGCTGGGCGATTTGTCAGTGGTACCGCGCCTCGCCGCCGCGGCGGAGGGCTGCGAAGGCCGCAGCGCGGAATTTGTGGCGGCGTACTGCCGCGCTCTCGCCGCCAAGGACGTCAACCGGCTTGTGGAAATGAGCGACGCCGCCGCACGGGACGGGCTGGACCTGGCCGCTGCGGAATGCGCTGCCCACGCCCTGCGGATCCTCGAGACCAGGGGAGACAAGCCCCGCCAGTTCGAGGCCCAGAAGCTCGTCAAGCAGCGCAATGCGGCACTCAACAAGACCGGGTCATCGGCCGCTGAGATTCCGCCGGACCTGCACAAGCTGACGCGGCGCGAGCAGGAAATCGCGGCCCTGGTCCAGGCCGGTGCAAGCAACCGTGAGATCGCGCTTCAGCTCGGGCTTTCACTCCGCACTGTGGAAGGGCATCTGTACCGGATGTTCGCGAAACTCGGTATCAGCCACCGGGAAGACCTGGCGATGGTTGCCTATGGTGCCCGGCACGCCGGATTGCCCGGCACCGCGTAGTTACGCCATCTCCAAGCCGACGTCGGACCCACCAAGGACCAGGTGCGCTCCGACGTCGGTTTCCGGCTGCCCGGCAGCACCTGAGCGGCTGCCCGTGGCCGTAGTCGGGCCGCCGGCTACCCCCTGAAATCCGCCCGTCCGCCGAACACGGAGCTTCCACCCATTTCGCGCTGCCCGCAAACGAGTACTGATGCGAGTAGTGGGGGCGGGCCGGGCGCGTACCACCCAGTTCCGGTCAGCGATGCACCCGCAAAGACGGGTAGGGCCCACTCGCGCCCCGGCAGGTGGTTGGTTAATACGCTGTAGCTTGTTGGGCCGCAGGCAACTATTGGGGAAAGAAGTGGGTCTCTAAATGCATCAATCAGCTGACACTTGGCTTTCGGAATTTCATGTGGCAATCCACCTGGAACGATCCTCCAGGGCGACCAGCATCCCGCAGACGGCGGGTACCCCATTCGAGCCGGCGACGATCCGGGCAGCGTCTTCTGAGACCGGGATCTGCCAGTCTTCGTCGCCGGCTTTCTTACAAACGGGACAAATCGAATACCGGGAGGTCGGTTTAGTATGACACCGAACACCAAGCTAAAAACCCATAAGGCGCCGCTGACCCGGGGAGCACGTCCTCCGCTGCTTGAGGATTCCCGGGAATGGCCGGAAAACGGAGCCGGAGCGCCTGAACCGGCGGCGGACGGCGTTGAGACACAGGCCCCCGAGAGCGAAACGGCTGCCCAGGATCTTACGTTCACGTTCGATGTGGCGATTGTCGGGCTCGGCTACGTCGGCCTGCCGACCGCCCTCGCCATCAACGCTTCAGGACGGCGTGTCCTGGGACTGGATGTGTCCGAGAACAGGCTGGCGGTGATCCGGTCCCAGCAGGCGGACCTGCTCGACTCGGACAAGGTCCGCCTCAGCAGCGCCCTCGAGGATCCGTCCTTCATGATCAGCACGGACCTGTCCCTGCTGGCCAGGGCGGCAGCGGTTGTTGTTTGTGTTCCCACCCCGGTGGATCCCTACCTGGTGCCGGATCTCGGGATTCTCCGGGCGGCGTGCGCTTCGGTGGTCGAATTCGCGGTGGCGGGCCAGCTGCTGATGCTGACGTCCACCACGTACGTGGGCTCAACCAGGGACCTCCTGGCCGTTCCGCTGGCTGCCAAGGGCCTTATCCCCGGCAGGGATGTTTTTGTGGCCTTCTCGCCGGAGCGCATCAATCCCGGCGTGGACGCTTTCTCACACGAAGACGTACCGCGGGTGGTGGGCGGAGTCACGCCGGCCTGCGGCGAAGCCGCAGAGGCGCTGCTCCAGGCCAGCACCAAGCTGGTGCACGTGGTGCCGTCCGCAGACGTGGCAGAGATGACCAAGCTCGTCGAAAACACCTTCCGGGCGGTGAACATCGCCCTGGCCAACGAGTTCGCGGATATTTGCCACGGGCTGGGCATGGAGGTCATGGACGTGATTGATGCGGCCTCGACCAAGCCCTACGGCTTTATGCCGTTCACCCCCGGCCCGGGCGTCGGCGGCCACTGCATCCCCTGCGACCCGCACTACCTGCTCTGGCAGCTGCGGAAAGCCAGGGTCACGGCTCCCGTCATCGAACACGCCATGGCCGGCATCGCCGGACGGCCCCACCAGGTGGTGGAAAAGGCGCGCCGGATCCTGTCGGACCGGAACCACGGCATCTCCGGCGCCCGCGTCCTGGTGCTTGGCGTGGCCTACAAGCCCGACGTCGAGGACCTGCGCGAATCCCCGGCACTGGAAATCATCGCCGCAATGATCGCCGATGGCGCAGACGTCGCGTATCACGATCCGTGGTGCCCCACCGCTCCGGACGGCCAGGGCGGTGCACTGGAGTCCTTGGAGGATCCGTCGGTTTGGGACGCGGACCTGGTGATCCTTCACACGAGGCACGCCGCGATGGATATCGACTGGCTGCGTGAGGCGCCCGCCGTCCTTGACACCACCTACCGGCTCCCCGCCGGCACAAACGTCACCCGGTTGTGATTCCAGCGGCTTCGCTGGTCTTCAGCAGAAAGTAGGAGAAGTGAAAACAGCAATCACCGGCGGAGCCGGCTTCATCGGGAGCCATCTCGTGGAGCACCTCCTCGCGGCCGGCGACAAAGTCACGGTGTTGGATGACCTCTCTACCGGCCGCCTGGAAAACCTCAGGACCGTGATCGGCCACCGGGATTTTCATTTCGTCGAGGGCAGCATCCTCGACCGCGCCGCGGTAGACCGGGTGGTGGCCGGCGCTGACCGGGTCTTCCACCTGGCTGCCGCCGTAGGCGTAAACCTGATCGTGGAGCACCCTCTGGAGAGCCTGCGGACAAATATCCACGGCACCGAGGTGGTGCTGGATGCCGTGCTGGAATCCGGAGCGTCGCTGCTGCTGGCCTCCACTAGTGAGATTTACGGCAAGAACACTTCGGACAGCCTATCGGAGGAGTCGGACCGGATCCTCGGCTCGGCACTCAAGTCCCGGTGGACGTATGCGGCTGCCAAAGGAATCGACGAGGCGTTCGCACACGCTTACTGGCGGCAGTTTGGGCTTCCGGTGGCGATCGTGCGGTTGTTCAACACCGTGGGTCCGAGGCAAACGGGCCGGTACGGAATGGTGGTGCCGCGCCTGGTCAAGCAGGCGATGGCCGGCGAGCCGCTGACCGTTTACGGCGACGGCAACCAGACACGGTGCTTCTCCTACGTGGGCGATATCGTCCCGGCCATCACCAGGATCTCTGAGGAGAAATCCGCCTACGGCAATGCCTACAACCTGGGCGGCAGCTACGAGATTTCGATCCTTACGCTCGCGCAGAGGATCGTCGAACTGCTGGGCAGCGAAAGCCCCATCACGCTGGTGCCCTATGAGCAGGCATACGCCGAGGGTTACGAGGACATGCGCCGCCGGGTACCCAATAACAGCAAAGCAAAGGAACTGGTGGGCTTTGATCCCAAGACCACGCTCGACCAGATCATCCAGAACGTGGCGGCCGACCACCGCCCGGTGAAAGCGCCCGATCCGCTCGGGTGGAAAGTCACGATGGCGGCCAACTAGCCCACCGTGAGGTGCCGCGCCGGACGGGGGGCGGCAACCGTCAAAAGTTATGAGCACCTTCGACGAAAGAGTTGAGTTCCATGACGCTACTGCAACGCTACACTGCGGTCTCAGAGCCCCGGCACAGGGCAGAACGGCCGCCCGGCCGGCGGAAGGCACGCTGGCTGGCCGCTTCCACAACGGTGGCCCTGGCTGCCTCCCTGATGGGTCTCACCGCCCCTGCCGCCAACGCGGTCGGTGAGACTGTGGTGACGCTGACGTTCGACGACGCCAACGTCGACCAGGTGGTAGCAGCGGACAAGCTCAGTTCCCTGGGCATGCACGGAACATTTTACCTGCCATCCGGCTACATGAACCAGACGAACTACATGACCACAGCCCAGGCCTTGGCCCTGCAGGCCGCCGGACACGAGATCGGCGGCCACACCGTGACCCACGCCGATCTCGCCGCCGTCGGGCCCGACGAACTGGCACGGCAGGTCTGCAATGACCGGGCCACGCTGATGGGTTACGGTCTCGACATCCAGAGCTTCGCCTATCCCTTTGCCTCGGCAAACGCGGCTGCCGAGGCCGCCGTTGCCACGTGCGGCTACAACAGCGCCCGCGGGCTGGGCGATGTCCGGAGCAAGGTTGCGGGTTCCGAGACCTTCCCGTTTGCCGAGACGCTGCCACCGGGCAACCTCTATTTCACCGGTGCTCCTGACCAGCTGGACAACACCTGGACCCTCGCTGATATCGAGTCCCTGGTCACCCAGGCGCAGGCCAACGGCGGCGGCTGGGTCCAGCTGACCTTCCACCACATCGGCACCGGCATTGTCATCGGCTCAAACGTTGCGGATCCGCTGACTGTCACTACGGATACGTTCAACCAGTTCGCCGACTGGCTGGCAGGGCTCAAGAACTCCAACGCGGTCCAGGTCAAAACCGTCAAGGAAGTTATTGGCGGCACCACCAAGGCTGCCCCGGCCGTCGTTCCGCCACCGGCCCCGCAGACCGCCGGTAACCTGATCAAGAACCCGAGCCTTGAGACTCCGGGCCTTGCCGGGTCCCTCCTCCCACGGTGCTGGCAGGCCGGAGGTTATGGCAACAACACCCGGACCTTCACCACGGTGACGCCGGGCCACGCCGGAACGGCAACAGCATCGGAGCAGATGGTGGTCACGGGCTACAGCGACGGTGACGGCAAGCTGTTGCCCACCCTGGACACGGGCGAGTGTGCGCCGAGCGCCATTCCGGGGCACACCTACCTTGCCAAAGCCTGGTACAAGTCAACCGGCGGGAACACGCAGTTCAATCTGCACTACCGGACGGCCTCCGGCACGTGGACGTATTGGACGGACAGTATTCTGTACCTGCCCACGAATAATGTTTGGACGCAGCTAACGTATACGACGCCGCCGGTTCCGGCCGGTGCAACGGCCATCAGCCTCGGCCTGAATCTGATCAGCAACGGAACCTTGGTCACGGATGACTATGAGCTGTACGACACCGCAGGCGTCAAGACGTTCACGGACATTCCTTCGACGTTCCTCTTCTACAACGAGATCAGTTGGATGGCGAACAACCTGATCACCACCGGATATGCCGACGGCACCTTCAAGCCTGGCCTCACGTTGGACCGCGGCATGATGGCGGCCTTCCTGTACCGGTTTGCCGGGAGCCCTGCTGTACCGGCCGGACCGCAAAAGTTCCCGGACGTTCCCACCACCCATGATTTCTACAAGGAAATCCAGTGGCTGGCGTCCCAGGGCATCACGCAGGGTTTCGCGGACGGTGGCTATCACCCCTACGAGCAGGTCAACCGTGATCAAATGGCGGCGTTTATGTACCGCATGAAGGGCAGCCCGGCGGTGAGCGCAACGGCCCCTGTCTTCCCCGACGTGCCCGCCGGTAGTGGCTTCTACAACGAAGTGCGCTGGCTGGCCGATATGGGAATCACCTTCGGCTTCGCGGATGGCACCTTCAAGCCGGGGGCATCCATCAACCGCGACCAGGTGGCTGCGTTCATCTACCGCTACAACCTGAACTTCCCCAAGGGCATGTAGGGCCGCCCGGCAGGTAGGTTCCCAGAAATGGCACGGGCGGCCGTGCATCCGGAGGAAGTCATCGGATGCGCGGCCGCCCTCGCCGCTGTCCAGTCCACAACACTGCAGTTCATTGATTCGGGGGATCAGAAATGAAAGATCGGGGCTCCGTGCGCAACCGCCGCCGGGGCGGAACGGTGGCAACAGTCATCCTTCTGGCCGTGGTTGCCACGGCCTGCACGCCGTCGGAGCCGCAGCCGCGACCACAGGGCAAATACCCCTGGCACACGGATATTGTGGCCACCACCTTTTGGGTGGGGGAGGTCTTCAACCCCAATGCCGAGGATGGCAGCCAGGTCTTCTCCACCTACGACTCGCAGTGGATGGCGAGCTACGGCGGCTGTGATGGCAAGGTTACGTCCACCGCCTGTGAGACCGAGGTACGATCGGGTTCAAACGGATACGCGCCCAGCAGCTTCAGGCCCAGGGAGAACCCCTTCTACCTGGACCTTCCCTATGACGATGTCAACAACCCGGCAGCCTTCCGCGAGCGCGCCGACGTCATTCCCTGGGCCAACGACGAAGGGTACAAAGGCCAGGCCACCAACCGCTCCTTCAGCTACATGAAGAACCGCTGGGTCAAGATCCGCAAGGACGGCAAGGAGTGCTACGGCCAGATTCAGGATGCCGGCCCGGGGCAGTACCAGGACAAGGAGTACGTCTTCGGCTCGAACGACGCGCGGCCGGTCAACCGGGAGTTCAACGGCGCAGGCATGGACGTGTCGCCGGCCCTCAACGGCTGCCTGGGCTTCAGCGACCTGGACGGCGAAGCGGACAGGGTCGACTGGCAATTCGTGGATGTACAGGACGTTCCGCCGGGTCCCTGGCTGGACGTGGTCACCACCAGCCAGGTGAAGTAGCGGCACAGGCTTAGCCCATCCTGCCAGGGAGCCCGGATCCCAGGAGATCGGCGAAGCGCGTCGCGCCCTGGTCCACGCCGCTGCAGGTGAAGGATGCGTCCTGCCCCTGATCATTGGAAGGGCAGGGAGCGTCGCGGTTGAGCGACCACATCGACAGGCGCTGGACCCCCAGTCCCATCGCATAGTCTTTTAGGCCCCGTGCCGCGTCCAATTCGAAGATCTCCCCGGGCAGGTCATTGCGCCCGATCATGGGGGTGAGACCGATCCTTTTCCAGACCTGTTCCCGGCTAAGGTTGACGCCCGCGCGCTGGTAGACGATGCCCAACTGGTCGTGGGTGGCGTCTGCCGCTGCTGTGGCGGCCTCCAGCATCCCCTGGGAACTGCTGCGGCTGGCGCCGTAATTCATGGTCATGATGTTGACCCCGGACAGCTGGACGCCTGCATGAAGCATCTGCTCCACGGCGGCTATGCCGGCGTCGGTAAGTCCACGCGGGGAAGCCGGCAGCGTCAGCCAGACGGCGAGCCTTTGTCCGGACGCATTGCGGTCCCCTTGCAGGGAGGCCACCGCCTTGGCGCGGCGCTCGCCGGAGGCCTGGTCAAGGAGGTCGGCGCCTTCCAGGTCGAAGTCGATGAACGAAGGCTCGTAGCGTTCAACAACGTCCCGGTAGGCAGTGCGGAGCTTAGCCTCGTCCTGGCACGCGGTGGCCAGTTCACGGTTCAGGGAACCGCCAAACGACACCGAGACTGACCCTCCCCGGGACCGAAGCACGGAAATCCGTTTGTCCAGGCGCAGGGCCGTACCTGCTTCTTCGAGGCCGTAGCCGGCGCCCCAGCTGGCCACGCAGGAGTCCTGGGGAGACGCTACAAGGAACGCCAGTACCACATCCGTGCTGGCCGGCCCGGAGGCCTCTTCAAAAGCGTAGGGAGGCGACACTGTGACGTCCACATACCCGGCGAACCACGTCGGCTGTGCGGCGCCTGTGGCCAAGCCGGACCGCCAGGTCCAAAAAAAGATGACGCAAGCCAGGATGGTGGTCACGGCAACAGCAGCCATCAGGGGCGTTGACGGCGGGCGAAGCTGCGGCCGCAGCCGCAGCTTCCGGCGGGAGCGCGAGCTGCCGGAACCTGGCGTCGGGGCGGGCTCCGCCTCCGCCCTGACGGCCGGATCCGAGCCGCGGTTAAGTGCTGTCATATTGATCCCACGCCCCCCTCTGGTGTGCTTAGACACCATTTCACCACGGCCTGCCTACCGACGCTGTCTGAGCGCCAGCCAACACGGGTGTTGTCAGGTGTACATCGAGTATCAATTCAGGTAGCGGACGAGTGGCACCGGGCCTGCCCGGCACCTGCCGGACGGAAAGACGGGTAGGCACCACTCGTGCCGCCGAACACTGTCCTTAATAGGCTTTGGATGTCGGATAGATACGGAGTTCCGGGGGAGAATCGGGTCTCAAAATGGGAATGGACGCACAATTGCGGGCGAAAGCCCGCAACCATGCCCCTGGACGGCAGTTCGTGGTCAAGGCGGCAGGATCGCCCCGGCCATCGGTGCTGGCTATGTCTTTCTCTCCCACTCTTGCCGACACCGCTGCCGTAAGGCAGCCAGCCCTGGCGCACAGGCCCGGGGCCCATGATCGGGGGTCGGTGGCGAACAAGCCTTTGAGACCAAGGCTTCCCCCCAGTCGTCACCGACCCCTTCGGGGTGTCAATCGATGAATCACTGCGGCCTGGGGGGATCCTCTTGCGGCCGGGCAACACGGATGTAAGAGGGGATATCTGTCATGAGGCAACGGCTGGAACCATTGGGGGATCAGGGCGATCCGCTCCGGTCCGGGTTGACGAGGCAGCGAAAGCGGACAACACTCTGGGCAGTCTCGTCGCTGGCGGCGCTTGCCCTCTTCACGGGGTCCGCCGCCCTGGCACCGAACAACGGCACGGCGCCGGGCGGCAATGCACCGGGGCCACTGAAGAATTTTTCGGCACCAGTGGACAGCAGCCTTGCGCTGACCACGGTCACGCTGACTTTCGACGGCGGGAGGGCCAGCCAGTTGGCCGCCGCCCAGGTCCTGAAAAGCAACGGATTGCGGGCGACGTTCTTCGTCAACTCAGGCTTCCTGGGGGCAAAGGATTACATGACCGTGGAGGATCTCCATGCCTTGGCTGCCGACGGAAATGAGATCGGCGGCCACACCGCAACGCTTGCCGACCTGACGGCGCTGGATCCTGACGAGGCCAAGCGGCAGGTCTGCAATGACCGTACGAACCTGACCGAGTGGGGTTTTAAAGTGACCTCGTTCGCCTATCCTTTTGCCGCAAAGTCACCGGAGGCCGAAGCAACCGTGGCCGGCTGCGGCTACAACAGTGCGCGCAGCCAGGGTGATGTCCGTAGCCGCCTGGGCTGCGCGGATTGCGCCGTGTCCGAAACGGTGCGGCCGGCCGACGTCTTCAGTACCAGGTCGACGCCGGAAGTCGGTTCCGCCTGGACCATCAATGATCTGCAGCAGTCAGTCATGCAAGCGGAAACGGCGGGAGGCTGGCTGCAGCTGAGCTTTTTCGACATAGATGACAGCGGCAGCCCGCGGTCCGTCAGCCCGGCGCTGTTCAGCGACTTCGTTTCCTGGCTGGCTACCCGCACCGACGAGGGCACCACCGCCATCCGCACCGTCCACGACGTCATCGGAGGAGGGGCAAAGCCGGCCGTGGCCGGGCCCGCTGCTCCGCCGGCACCGCCGGGCGTCAACGCGCTGCGGAACCCCGGGCTGGAGACAGCAGGGAAATACGGACTCCCGGAGTGCTGGCAGGTGTCCTCCTATGGCGAGAATTCACACGTCCTGAGTACATTGACCCCCGGCCGCAGCGGGGGCATCGCACGCCGTCTGGATGTCACCGGCTACGTATCCGGCGACGCGAAACTGCTGCCTGTCCTTGACCTGGGGGCGTGCGCGCCGAGCGCCGTTCCCGGCCACAGCTACACCCTGCGGGCGTGGTACACGTCCACGGCATCCACGCAGTTCGAGTTGTATTACCGCAACAAGGTTGGCACCTGGACCTATTGGACAGCCAGCCCATGGTTTCCTGCCAGCTCTGCCTACCGGCAGGCTGAGTGGACCGCACCACCGGTGCCGGCAGACGCCGTCGGCATCAGCTTTGGACTGAATCTGTTCAGCGACGGGGAGCTGGCTACAGATGACTACGAGATGTTAGACACGGGGGCGCCGGTCGCCCCGTAATGCCCCGCCCGTTGCCAGCGCAGAGGCTTCCACGGGCTCGAAAAAAAGAATCGAGTCGATTGCCATGAGGTTTGAAACTTCCGGGCGAATAGTAGGCCGGACTGACGTGGATGCCGGGCGCTACAGATTGCGAAAATGGGCGCGAACGGCCGTGACGGCCATGGGCATCGTGGCCCTGGCCGTCTCGGGCCTGACCGCGCTGGCGTTCCCGGCCCAGGCGGCGGCGCCCACGGTGGTTTCGCTGACGTTCGACGACGGCAACGCGGACCAGCTGACGGCTGCCCAGATCATGAACAACTACGGTATCGACGGGACGTTTTACATCACCTCAGGCGTCATCAACAGCCCCAACTACCTGACGGTGGCCAACCTCCAGGGCCTGGCGGCGAACGGCCATGAAATCGGCGGCCACACCGTGACCCACCCGGACCTCGTCACGCTGCCGTCGGACGAAGCCACCCGGCAGGTGTGCAATGACAGGGTCAACCTCACAAACTGGGGCTTTGCCGTCACGAGCTTTGCCTACCCGTTTGCGTCCTCAAACGCCGCAGTCGAAGGCATCGTGAGAAACTGCGGGTACAACAGCGCGCGCGGCCTTGGCGACATCCGGACCAGGTTCAGCTGTGCCGGTTGCCCGTTGGCCGAAAGCATACCTCCAGGCAACGCCTACAACACCGCAGCCCCGGACCAGGTCGACAACACATGGACGCTGGCCGATCTCCAGCGCTCCGTCACCCAGGCCGAGTCCGTCGGCGGCTGGATCCAGCTCACGTTCCACCACATCGCGGCCTCCAGCGCGGACCCCCTCAACGTCACTCCCACGGTCTTCCAGCAGTTCGCGGCGTGGCTCAAAGCCAGGCCCGCCACCACCACGGTGAAGACCGTGAACCAGGTCATCGGGGGAACCTTAAAACCTGCCGTGTCAGGTCCGGCCGTTCCGCCGCAGCCCACGAGCGGCAACCTGGTAAAGAATCCGAGCCTTGAGACCATGGTTAACGGAGTGCCCCAGTGCTGGCAGGCCGGCGGCTACGGCACCAATTCGCCCACGTTCACCACGGTGAGCCCGGGGCGGACAGGGTCAAGGGCAGAACGCCTGGTGGTGACAGGCTACGTCAACGGCGACGCGAAGTGGCTGCCGTCCCTGGACCTCGGCGGATGCTCGCCGACAGCAACGTCCGGGCACACGTATACGCTGGGCGCCTGGTACAAGTCCACTGCCAACACCCAGTTCGCCCTCTACTACCGGACCGGTGTTGGATCCTGGGTCTACTGGACCTCGAGCCCGTGGTTCGGGCCAGCCACAACCTTCCAGAAAGCGAGCTGGACGACACCGGCGCTGCCCGCCGGAGCCAGCGGCATCAGCTTCGGGCTGAACCTCTTCAGCAACGGGACACTCATCACGGACGACTACGAAATGATCGACGTTGCATCGTCAACACCGACAGCGCCGCCGCCGGCGCCGGCCGGTACGAACCTGGTGCAGAACGCCAGCCTTGAAACGGCGGGCGCCGGTTTGACGCCACAGTGCTGGCAAACTGCCGGGTACGGTTCGAACACCGCGTCCTTCAGCACGGTCGCCACGGCCAGGACCGGGACCAAGGCAGAACGCCTCGTGATGAGCAACTACGTGAACGGTGACGCGAAACTCCTGCCGACCCTCGACTCCGGATCGTGCGCGCCGGCCGCCGTCGCCGGCCGGACCTATTCGCTCCGCGCCTGGTATACGTCAACGGCGGTGACGCAGTTCGCCGTGTACTACCGGAACTCGGCCGGAACATGGGTCTACTGGACGTCCAGCCCGTGGTTCGCTGCCGCAGGCTCCTATACCCAGGCGAGCTTTACCACCCCCGCATTGCCCTCCGGCGCAACCGCAATCAGCTTCGGGCTGAGCCTTTTCAGGAATGGCACCCTGACTACGGATGACTACGCCATGTACGACACGATTGGAGCGCCGTCGCTGTGATAGCCGTCTACGTTGTCCTTGTCCTCGGTATCAGCACGGTCTTCTGGTCGTTTGTTGGCTTGCTTCGCCTGGCCAATGAGCAGTACATCCGCCGGGTGGCGCTGGGACCGCCGCTGAGCGGACGCGCGCTCAGGATCCTCCAACGGTGGCCGCTGGCCAACAGGATTGGCTCCGGCGCCCATGGCGCCCACACGCTGCCGGCGCCCCGTGCACACAGAGGGCAGGTCCAGCGTGAGCATGGCCGTCACCGTGCAAGGGACCCAAGGATCCTGCCGGGGAATGTTGCGGTACTGATTGCCGCCCACAACGAAGCCCTGGTCATCAGGGAGACCATCCGGGCTGCCGCGGTGCTGGTGCCGCTCCGGAACATCCACGTGATCTCGGACATGTCCACGGACGACACGGCAGCCATTGCCCGCGCAGCCGGCGTCAAGGTTCTGGAACTCGAACCGAACAGGGGGAAAGCCGGCGCGCTCGCCGCCGGGATTGCCTACTTCGAGCTGTGCCGGAAGTTCAAGGTAGTGATGCTGCTTGACGCGGATACCCGGCCCACGCCGGACTATCTGGAGACCGGCCTGCCCCTCTTCCTTGATCCCTCCGTGGTTGCCGTTGCCGGCCGGGCCAAGTCCATCATGACGCCGCCGGCCCCGACCGTGCTTGGCCGTTTCCTGGTGGCCTACCGGGAGCGGCTCTACATCGTGGTGCAGCTGCTGCTCAAGTACGGCCAGGCGGCCAGGGGAGCAAACGTCGTGTCGATCGTGCCCGGCTTCGCCAGCATGTACCGGACAAACGCACTCGCGAAAATCAAGGTGCTTGCACCCGGGCTGGTCATCGAGGACTTCAACATGACGTTTGAGATCCACGCCAAGAAGCTGGGCCGAATCGCTTTCCACCCCTCAGCTGCTGTGGCCTATACGCAGGATCCGGACAACCTGCAGGACTACACCAGGCAGGTCCGGCGCTGGATCCTCGGCTTCTGGCAGACGGTGCGCCGGCACCGGCTGCAGGCCGGAAAATTCTGGTTCGTGCTGGTGTTCTACATCGTCGAACTCGTCATTAGCTGCATCTTCTTTGTATTGCTGATTCCGGTCTTCCTGCTGTCGCTCGTGGCCTCCATGCAGGTACAGGCGTTCGGCGAGAACGGCGAATCCTTCCTGTACTTATCCGGACTCATGCGTCCGCAGGACGTCATCCTGGGGGTTTTCCTCCCGGATTTCCTGCTGACTGTCATCGCGGCACTGGCACTCCGCCGGCCGGGCATCCTGCTGATGGCGCCGTTCTTTCCGTTCATGCGTATCCTCGACTCGGTCATCTGCCTGATGGTGCTGCCGCGGGCGTTTTCCGCGGCCTCATCCGGGGTATGGGTCAGCCCGGTGAGACGGGTCCAGGGGGAGGCACTCGAGCTGGAGGAAGCCACGGCGGGCGCGGGAATCACCCGCTAGCGCCGTCACCGGATTCCGGGCGCGGAAACGAAAAGCGCCCCTCCCGCAGGACACAGTGGTCCAGCGGGAGGGGCGCCTCGGCGTTCAGCGCGGTGTTGCGGTTACCCGCTCACTCCGGAGGTGGTTTCCACGTTCAGCCACGGACCGGCCGGGACAGCGGCGCGGTCAACAAACCGCCACGAGACGTGATCGCCGCTACCGTCCAGCTCGGCAAAGCCGAGGCAGCCGTTCAGGGCCGGAGAAACATCCATTCCTGCGCCTTGACTGCCGTCGGCGGAGAAGTCGGTGTTGGCCGGGCGCGCATCGGCTGCGCCGAAGACGTAGTTGGCATCATGGTATTCGGAACCGCTGGAGGGACCGGCATCTTCGATCTGTCCGTAGCAAACGTTGCCGTTGGGCCCGGTCATCTGCACCCAGTGGTTCTTCATGTAGGAGTAGCTACCGTCCGCACAGTGGTCCACACCGGTGGCCGCATTGTCCGCGGCAGCCCACGGGATGACCTGGCAGCGCTGCTGGAACGCGACGCTGTCATTAATGTCGTCGTAGGGCAGGTCGATGTAGAACGGGTTCTCCAGCGGCGCGGGCTGGTTCTTGGGGAAGTACCCGTTGGAGGCGTCGCGTGCTTCCGTGGCGCAGGCGAATGAGCTACCGGAACCGGAGCTCACGCCGTCGCAACCGCCGTAAATGCTGCCGGGGCAGCCGGAGGCCGAATCGGGCGTGGTGCCGGCGTTGATCCCGGTGTGCTGGAAGGCCCACTGGCCGTTGTACGTCGAGCAGACCTGGGAACCGTCGGCAAGGTTCGCGTTGAAGATTTCGCCCACCCAGAAAGTGGTGCTCACGACATTCGTGTGCAGCGGGTATTTGCTGGCGGCCGGTGCGGCCGCGGGTTCGGCGGCTGCCACTGCCACAGTGGCAGGAGCTGCTTCCGGGGCGGGAACCGCAGCGGGTGCAGGTTCCTTGACGGGGGCCGCAGCCGGGGCCGAACTAGGTGACGGTGAGGCCTTCGGTGTTGCCGGCGCTGCCTCTGCGCTGGCCGATGAAGGACTAGTGGAGGCCGACGGGCTGGGCGCCGATTGGGCGGCGCAGCCGGCGGTCAATACTCCGACAAGGAGGATCAACACAGCCATGATGGGGGTGGTCATGTGTTTCATTTTTATTGGGATACATATCTGTTGGGGACATTAACAGGGCTGGCAGGTGCCGCTAAAGGGGCACGCCAAGTACGGGTCATGACCGCCAGATTGGCGCAGCCGTGGCCGCGCCTAAGAATCATTTGCTGGTGTGAAAACCAGCTGTGCCGCTTACTCCCCAGAAGCAGCCAGCAGGACCGTCAGAGACCCAGAGACCGTTAACACCCGCCCTACTTTACACGGATGCCTGTGAGTAGCCTGAACTGGCCTGCGGGAGGCGGTCCGGGATATTCGAGTAGTCACTACTCGCGCCAGCGCAAACAGTAGCTAGGTAGCGTAGGACTTGCTAATGCCGGCAGGTGGGTTGGGGGCGGTCCGGAACTTCACGCTCCGCGGCAAAGGAATCGACGCACCATGGACGTTTGGGCAGGAAACCCATCTTTCCCCCGGGTCATTCGGGAGGCCGAACTGCGGGCGGCAATCGGCGCTCTCTCCGGTTCCGGGAGTTCAGGAGTCATCGTTACCGGGGCTGCCGGCTCGGGCCGGACCAGGTTCCTTGGGGCCGCCGCCGAGGCGCTCTCCGGACAGCTGACCGTTGTTGCCCACAACATCCCCGAATCCTGCCGCCGGATGAAGTTCGGCATCGGCAGTGTGTTGGCGCCGGGCTTGCCGGCAGGGGCCAAGGTGTCGCCGCTGACCATTGCCGGGGCCTGCCGCGATGCACTGCGGAGCCAGGATCCCGGGGCAACCGGCATCCTGATGGTCCTGGACAACGTGGACCACCTGGACGGCACCTCACTGTGGGTCCTGAACCAGCTTCTCTCGGAACCGGACATCAAGATGCTGGCAAGCCACCGTTCAGACCGGCAACTCCAGATGGAACTGATGGAATCGGTGGTGTCCCGGCAGCTGTCCGTCGTGACCTTGGAGGAACTGACGCTGGAGCAGCTCCGGACCTTCCTGGAGCACCGCTTGCCGGCCCGGCCCGGCCGCGGCCTGGTGCGCGACATCCACGCCGCCTCCGGCGCCAACGCGTTAACGGCCAGCTGGCTGGTCGAGGAAGCCTTGGCGGGCGGGCAGATTGTGGAGCATGACGGCAGCTGCGCCATGGTCCGTCCGCTGGGACCCGGGGAGGCACGTCAGTTTGACCTGGCCCGGCGGCGGATTGAGGCTCTTCCGCCGGTCCAGCGCCAGGTGGTCGAATTCCTGGCGGCTGCCGATCCGGCTCCGCTGTCCGTCCTTGCCCGGGTGGTGCCGGCGGAGGCCCTGACCGCATTGGAACAGCGCCATATGATCCGCCTTCAGATCAGGAGCGACGGCGGAGCGGACGTCACCCTCAACCACGAGGTTGAGGCCAGCGCGGCCCGGCATTTTCCCGGTAAGACGAAGCCGCTGGAGATGCGGGACACAGCGTCCGCACATTCCGGCCGCCCGGGTGAGGAACCGCTGTGGGATCTCCTGCGCCGGGTGGAGGCAGCGCTGGATGCCGGGTGGACGGTTCCGGACCTGGATCTCCTGGCTGTGGCCACCACCGCGAACAACCTTTATGACAGTGAGCGGGCGCTGCAGGCGGCCGAAGCCGTTAGGGCGCCCGAGCTCCAGCTGATGGCACAGACGGAGGCCGCCCGGGCCCTGTTCCATTCCCGCAAGTACGGCAGGAGCGCGGAGTTGCTGAGAAGCCTCGTGGAAACGACGCCGGCCGTGCTCAGCATAGAGTTCGCCCGCGCGGTGTCACTGCTCCTGCAGGCGTTGATGCCGATGAATCCCGGCCGCGATGCGCTCAACTCCGTGCTGGACGGGGCAAGGCGGCGCCTGAGCCTTGCGGCCGCCGCGTCGGTTGGTGATTCGGCCGCCGATACCTACCAGAACGCCGTCCAGGATGAGCTGGACGTCCTGCAGCTGTTCCTGGAGTCACGGGAGGGGAACTGGCCAAGTCCGGGCGGGGAACTGTTCCGCCGCCTCTGTCCCGACGGTTTCTGCGAAACCGGGCACGCAGGCCATGACGATGCACCGGGAACCCACGCCGGAATCCTGCTGCTGGCGCTGGCCTCCCAGGGACTGTCCGTGCGGGGAAAGTCCGCTGACGCCGTCGCGCTTTCCGCCCGGGCGCTCAACGCGGTCGAGCGCCTGCCGCGGTGCAGCGTTGATTTCCACTCCACGGTGCTCACCATCCACGCTTCCAACCTGACGAGGCTGGGGCAGGCTCCCGGCGCCGGGGCTGCGGACGAACGTGCCGGCACCAAATGGATGAGCTACCCGGGAGGGCCGCTGCAACTTTTCCGGGCCATGATGTTTTGCCGGAGCGCAGCCGCCAGCCGTGCAGCCGTACGCGCGCAGGGGGCGGGCGGCGGAATATCCGGTGACCCGGATGACCTGCTGGCCCTCACGCTTGGCGCGCAGGCCACCGCCGAGTGGCTGGCCTGGGATCTGGCGCAGGCGCCCGGCGCCGCGGCTTCGCCGGCGGGCGACCGGTCCGCCCAAAGCGACGTCGCGGCCAAGCTCGCTGAAACCTACGCGTCCGTGGCACGGCCGGCCGTTACCGGCGCCGCAGGCCCGCCCCCGAGGACGCTCCGGAAACCGGCCAAGGCGCCGGGCGGCGGTGGCCGGGGCCGCCGGGCTCTTGAACTCCTCAATCTCGGCGTAACGGCACGGCCTGAGAAGCAGGGAAGTGAACAAGCCGCCGACGGGGCTGCCGAATGGCGGTGGTCGAGTGACGGGAACAGCGGGCCGGTCTCCGGCGAGACACTGCCCGGCCAATCCGTGCCCGGCGCAACGCGGTCCGGCGGATCCGCGAAGAACCGGCTGGCCGTAGCCGATCCGGCCAAGCTTTCACAGCGGGAGCGCGAAGTGGCGGTGCTTGTTGTCTCGGGCTTGGGCAGCGCACGGGTCGCGGCGGAACTCGGGATAGCCGTGAACACGGTAAACGCGCACCTGCAGAGGATCTACGGCAAGCTTGGGGTTTCCCGCCGCCAGGAGCTCGCAGAACTGTGGAAAAGCCTGGACGCGGCAGGGCAGTGATGCCGGGCCCGGAATCCGTGCCGGTCAATAGTGGGACAATTGAGGAGTAGCACCGCGGACCCAAGCGGTGTGCCTCGCCGTTGCAGTGAGCTGTCGGCAGGTCTTGCCTATCAAGGAGCTCCAGTTTGGTCATGGTATCCACTCCCGCTACCGCAGACACCCGCGTCGCGCTAAGTGAAGTCGAGGTCCTGCGCATCCGCAACGACTTCCCGGTCCTGGATCAGGAAATCAATGGCAGGCCCCTCGTTTACCTGGATTCCGGCGCCACCTCACAGAACCCCCGCAGCGTGCTCGAAGCCGAGCAGGAGTTCTACGAACTGAGGAATGCCGCGGTACACCGTGGAGCGCACCATCTGGCCGTCCAGGCCACCGACGCGTTCGAGGATGCCCGGGCCACAGTGGCCGGTTTTGTGGGCGCCGCGGAGGACGAGCTTGTCTGGACTGCCAACGCCACTGCCGGGCTCAATCTCCTCGCGTACGCCTTCTCCAATGCCAGCATCGGCACCGTTGGCGCCGACGCCCGCCGTTTCGCCCTCGGCCCGGGGGACGAGGTGGTGGTGACGGAAATGGAACACCACGCCAACCTGATTCCGTGGCAGGAACTCTGCCGGCGCACCGGAGCCACGCTGAAGTTCATTCCCATCGACGACGACGGCGGGTTGCGGCTTGACGAGGCGTCCCGGCTTGTTACCGGACGCACCAGGATCCTTGCCTTCACGCATGCGTCGAATGTCCTCGGAACCATCAACCCGGTAGCCGAGCTGGTACGGCTGGCCCGGGAAGTCGGCGCCCTGGTGGTGCTGGACGCCTGCCAGTCCGCGCCGCACCTGCCCTTGGACTTCAAGGCCCTGGACGTCGATTTCGCCGTTTTCTCCGGCCACAAGATGCTTGCCCCCACGGGCATCGGCGGCGTCTACGGCAGGCGGGAACTGCTGAACGCAATGCCTCCGTTCCTCACCGGAGGCTCCATGATCACGACTGTGACGATGGAAAAGGCGGAGTACCTCCCTGCGCCGCAGCGGTTCGAGGCCGGAACGCAGCCCATCTCGCAGGCGGTGGCGCTCGCCGCCGCTGCGAACTACCTGCGCGAAACCGGCATGGAACGTATCGCGGGATGGGAAGCCTCGCTGGGCCAGCGGCTGGTCCGCGGGCTGAGCGCCATCGACGGAGTCCGTGTCGTGGGGCCGGGTCCAGGCGTGGAACGGCTCGGCCTGGCGGCCTTTGACGTCGCCGGCGTGCACGCGCACGACGTCGGACAGTACTTGGACAGCATGGGCATCGCCGTCCGCGTGGGGCACCACTGCGCGCAGCCGCTCCACCGCCGGCTGGGCCTGACCGCCACCACCCGGGCGAGCACGTACCTGTACAACACCACCGACGAAGTGGACCTCCTGCTCGAAGCCGTGGCCCAGGTCCGGCCCTACTTCGGTGCCGGAAGCGCGGGGGAGTCCAAATGAGCGCGTTGGATGCGATGTACCAGCAACTGATCCTGGAGCATGCAAAAACCCGCAGCGGGTCAGACCTGACGGCTGACGAAGCCGCGGCCATGCCTGAGCAGGCGGGGGTGGGGCAATGCCATCAGCTCAATCCGGTCTGCGGCGATGAAATAACGCTGCGCCTTGAGCTGGAGGCAGCCGGAGCGCAGCTGACGGTGAAAGGCATCCACTGGCACGGAGACGGCTGTGCCATCTCGATGGCCTCGGCCTCAATACTCAGCGAATTGTCCGAAGGCGCGTCGCCGGAGGAGCTGGACGAAATGATCGGCCACTTCAGGGAGCTCATGCGCTCACGCGGCCGGCTGGAGCCGGACGAGGAAATCCTGGGTGATGCGGCGGCCCTGGCGGGCGTGGCGAAATATCCGGCCAGGGTCAAGTGCGCCATGCTGGCGTGGGTGGCTGCCGAGGACGCCCTGCGGCAGGCCGTATCCACGAGCCGCTAGGTCTTCCCGGCCTCCGGATGCTCGTCATCGGCAAGCGTGGAGTGGTGCTGGACGTAGTCCTCGATGGCATGCTCGGGGACCCGGTAGGACCGGCCGAACCGGACCGCCGGCAGATCGTGCGCCTTGACGAGCCGGTACACGGTCATCCGGGAAAGGCGCATGACTTCTGCGACCTCGGAAACTGTGAGGAAACGGGTATTGGAAAAACCTTCAGCGGCCACTGTGCTCAGCTCTCCTGGGACGTAGTTCAATCCTGAGGACGTACTTGGATCCTGAGATAAACGTCGCTGAGCCGATCGCCGATCTTACCGCTACTTTATGGCATGGTGAGCTTCATGTGAAGAGCGCGCGGCAATGGGGAAAAAGACAAGTAGTGACTACTCTAGTGGCGTCCGGGGCTTCCCCGTAGCTTCTAAATATGGCTGATATCCAGGACGACGCTGAATGGCGGCAGACGCAGCACAGGATTCGCAGGGCGGAAATTGTGTGCGTTATAGCGCTGGTGGTACTTACGGTACTGACCATCGTTGCCGGCTACTCCGACTTTGTCCGGTAGCGCCGCGGGGCGGGAAATCAGGCAGGCAAACAAAACTCCGGCAGGTGGGGACCAACCGGAGTTTTGAGTGTGCAGTGGAAATTTGAAGATTAGTGGGGAAATACAAGAATTACCCACGCGATAAGCCCCAATAACGTAAGGCCGAAATATAACGACCAATTTCTGCGGTCGTTTTTACGGTGGCTGCCGTGCCAAACCCGTTCCATATCGTTCGCATCCATAACACAAAATCTATGGCTTATTACGATCGGATAACAGCGTGTTGTCCACCTCATTTATGCCCCCGCCTACTCCATTTTCCGCGCGGAGTACTCGAGTGCCCGGTCGGCCAGGCGGTCGCGAAGTCCGCCTGGCCGGTGAGCAGGCTAGGCGACCAGTCCGGCGATGCCGATAGCCGCCGTGGCGGCACCGAGCAGCATGGAGACCGATACCAGGACCATGTGCACGGTCAGGAACTTTGTGGCCTTGCCTGCTGCGTCGCGGGCCCGCGGATCCTTCATCACACGGCGGAGGAACTGGGGCCAGACCACCAGGGACCAGATGCCGGCAATGATCAGGATCCAGGCAAGTGCTACCGGGAGCTGCACGGGATTAGTGGCTTTCCAGCCAGGCCTGCGCCTGCTGCGACTGGATGTTCAGTGCCTTGCCCACCATGGGCTCGGCAGCGTCGGCGATCTTGCCGCCGAGGAACGGGACCGAGGACGTAACGCTGCCTTCGAGCTCAACGCGGGTGCTGCCGCCCTCGGCGACGAGCCGCTGCACAGCGCTCACGTCCAGCGGTGCACCGGAAATCTTCAGGCTGATGTTGCTCTGCCGGGAGCCGTCCGCGGCGGGGGCTTCCCAGGTCTCAAGCTGGGTCACGGTGAGGCTGTCGCCCACGAACTTCCGGGCAATCTCCGGCAGCCGGGTGGTGGGCAGGGTGCGCACCGAAGTGGTGCTGAAAGCGCCGGCGACATCGCCGTCGACCTTGAACGATTCAAGGGTTCCGCCAACCAGTTCACTGGTGTGGCGCTGGAAATCTTCGTTGGCGAATACCGCCGCTACGCGATCGACGCTGTGCGGCAGGGTGGTGGAAGCACTCAGTGCCATTGTTCCTCCATAGGTTGGGGGTATGGGCCATGGTTTTTGCCTCACACATCCTACGTTGCGCGCCCCGCGTCCTCCGATTCGGCCGCCTCCAGCTTTTGCGCCGCGGCCGTGATGTTGTGCGACATCGCCGGAAAGATGACGCTGTGGAACGGGAGCACGGCGAGCCAGTACAGCCGGCCGCTGAGGCCCTTCGGGAAGAAGATGGCGCGCTGGCGGTACCGGCTGCCGGTGCCGTCAGGTTCCACCGACAGCTCCAGCCAGGCACGGCCCGGCGCGCGCATCTCGGCCCGCAGCCTCAGCAGCCGGCCGCGGTCGATCCGCTCGGCACGCCACCAGTCCACCACCTCGCCCTCGGCAAGCAGGTGCGGGTGCCGGCGGCCGCGCAGCAGACCGGCCCCGCCGGTCAGTTTGTCCAGCCATCCACGGACCCGCCATGCCAGCGGCAGGGAGTACCAGCCGTTGCGGCCACCGATGCCCTCGATGATGGTCCAGACATACTTGGGGTCCACCGGGCTGGCATAGCTCCGTTCGTCGACGAACACGCGGTGCCCGGCCCAGTCCGGGTCGCTCGGCAGCGGGTCGGCGTCCGCGCCGGCGCTGGCCCAGGTGGTTTCCACCTGGGCGTCGCGTTCCTTGCCGAGGGCGAGCGCGACGGCGCGCCGGTACGGGGTCAGGCCGCCTTCCGGCAACGGGATGTACTTGTCGATATCGTGCTCCCTTGACACCGCGTCGTGTTGGAGCGACTGGACCAGCGGCAGGGACATGGACAGCGGGATGGGCGTGGTCAGGGCCACCCACATGCCAGCGAGTTTGGGTGCGGGGATGGGCAGCGCCAGCACCACGCGGCGAGGCAGTCCCGCCTCGGCGGCGTACTCCTTCATCATCCCCGCGTAGGAGAGCACCTGGCGGCATCCGATGTCGAAGGTGCGGTTGATGGGCCCTTCCAGGGATGCCGCGGCGACGAGGTAGTGCAGCACGTCCCGGACGGCGATGGCCTCAATCCGGTTCCGCACCCAGCTGGGCGCCGGCATGAGGGGAAGCGTCTCGGAGAGATGCCGGATCATTTCGAAGGACGCCGACCCTGACCCGATCACGACGCCTGCCTGGAACACGACCGCATCCACCGGACCCGTGAGGAAGACCTTGCCGACAGCTTCCCGGGACCGCATGTGAGTTGAGAGTTCGGCGCCTTCCGGGTGCAGGCCGCCGAGATAGACGATTCGCGCTACGCCCGCGTCAGCTGCGGCCTGTGCGGCGATCCCGGCCATGGTCTTCTCCTTGGCCTCGAACCCGGCGCCTGCCGCCATCGAGTGGACCAGATAGTAGAGCACGTCGACGCCGTCCAGCGCTGCGCGGAGCACGTCGCCGTCGTCGAGGCTGCCGGGAATGACTTCAACCTGCTCCAGCCACGGCACGCCGGCGATCTTGGCCGGAGTCCGCACGACGACTTTCACCGTGTGCCCGGCCTCGAGGAGCCGGGGAACCAGCCGGCCGCCGATATAGCCGGTGGCACCGGTGACAAGCACTGTTTTGGGGGTGCCGTTCATTGGATCTCCTCGGAACGTACCTGGAAAGCATCGATGGAAAGCCAGCTTAGCAATCCAAGCCCGTCGGGCACGTGCTCACGGCTCCGCGGTCGCGGTAGGCTGGGAAGACCCGGGATTCTTTGCGAATTTCGGGTCTTCGTGTTGCCTGCTTTCCCGTGATCATTCAGGAGCTTCCGCCATGAGCCTCAACGGCCCGTCACTCACAGGGCTGCGCCGTGCGCTCGCCGGAGACCAGACCTTCGCCCGGGTGCAGGCTGAAGCGTCCCGGAGCTTTGGATCCCGCAGCGAGGACTACCAGATCAGCGCGCCGGCCGGCCTGCGGGCGGCCCTGCTGGCGGAAATGTCCGACGGCCTGGCGGCGCTCGGCACCCCGGACGGAACCCACGACGGCGGTGCGCCCCTGGTGCTGGCCGTCACCGCCACCGGTCGCGAGGCGGAAGACCTCACCGCGGCCCTGCGGGCCTATCTGCCGGCCGATTCGGTGGCTGAATTCCCCAGCTGGGAAACCCTTCCGCACGAGCGGCTGTCCCCGCGCTCGGACACCGTGGGCCGCCGCTTGTCCGTACTGCGCAGGCTGGCACACCCCGAGACAGCCTCCGGCGGACCGCTGCGCGTGGTGGTTGCTCCCGTCCGGGCGGTGGTCCAGCCGATCGTGGCCGGACTGGGCGAACTGGTTCCCGTCACGCTGCGGGTTGGCCAGGAAGTCCCTTTCAGCGACGTGGTGCGCAGCCTCGCCGACGCCGCCTACGCCCGGGTGGACATGGTGACGCACCGCGGCGAGTTCGCGGTCCGCGGCGGCATCCTGGACGTCTTCCCGCCCACCGAGGACCACCCGGTCCGGGTGGAGTTCTTCGGTGATGAGGTGGACCAGATGCGCTGGTTCGCCGTCGCCGACCAGCGGTCCCTCTCCTCGCCCGGCCTGCACCACCCCACGGAACTGCATGCCCCGCCGTGCCGCGAAATCCTGATCACCCCCTCCGTGATGTCCCGGGCCGCGACGCTGAAGGCCCAGCTGCCCGCCGCTGCCGACATGCTGGAGAAGATCGCCGGCGGCATCACGGTGGAAGGCATGGAATCGTTGGCCCCCGTCCTGGTTGATTCCATGGTCCCCTTCGTGGAACAGCTGCCCGCAGGGTCCATTTCCGTGGTGATCGAACCGGAGAAGGTCCGCACCCGCGCCCATGACCTCGCGGCCACCAACGAGGAATTCCTCGAGGCGGCGTGGTCCACGGCGTCCGACGGCGGCGTCGCGCCTTTGGCGCTGGACACCGTCCTGACTTCGCAGGCCTCGGCCGCGCTGCATTCGGCCAGCTTCCGCTCGCTGACTGAAACCCGCAGCTCCGCCCTTGGCCAGGAAGTCTCGTGGTGGTCCATCACATCGCTGGCCACTGACGAAGAGCTGACACCGGACATCAACGTGCTCAACCTGCACGCCCGGGAGCCCCGCGGCTACCAGGGCGACGTGGCCGAGATGATGGAGTTCATCGGCTCGCACGTCCGGGACCAGTGGCGCATCGTGGTGGCCACGGAGGGCCCCGGCCCGGCGCAGCGACTGGCCGAACTTTTCCACGACGCCGACATCCCGTGCGCCCGGGTGGACTCGCTCACTGACGAACCCCAGGCCGGCATCATCGAGGTGACCACCGCCGCCGTCGGACGCGGTTTTGTCCTGGACGGTCTCAAACTGGGACTGCTGACGGAAGCGGACCTGCTGGGGCGCACGTCCGCCGGTTCCACGAAGGACATGCGCCGCATGCCGTCCAAACGGCGGAACGCCGTGGACCCGCTGCAGCTCGTGGCCGGGGACTCCGTGGTGCACGAACAGCACGGCATCGGCCGGTTCGTGGAGCTGATCCAGCGCCGGGTGGCCGGCGGAGGTGACGGGGTGCGCGAATACCTGGTCCTGGAATATGCCCCGTCCAAGCGCGGAGCCCCGGGTGACCGGCTCTTTGTGCCCACCGACCAGCTGGACCAGGTCACCCGGTACGTCGGCGGGGACACCCCGGCGCTGAGCAAGATGGGCGGCGCGGACTGGGCCAGCACCAAGTCCAAGGCCCGCAAGGCGGTCAAGGAGATCGCCGGCGAGCTGATCCGGCTCTACTCCGCCCGGATGGCCTCCCGCGGCTACGCCTTCGGCCCGGACACCCCGTGGCAGCGGGAACTGGAGGAGGCCTTCCCGTACGTGGAGACCCCGGACCAGCTGACCACCATCAATGAGGTCAAGGCCGACATGGAGCGCGAGATCCCGATGGACCGGCTGATCTCCGGCGACGTTGGCTACGGCAAGACCGAGATCGCGGTCCGCGCCGCGTTCAAGGCCGTGCAGGACGGCAAGCAGGTCGCCGTGCTGGTGCCCACCACGCTGCTCGCCCAGCAGCACTACGAGACGTTCACCGAACGGTTCTCCGGCTTCCCGCTGGTGGTGAAGCCGCTGTCCCGCTTCCAGAGCGGCAAGGAGGCCAAGGAAACCGCCGACGGCGTCAAGAGCGGTTCCGTGGACGTCGTGATCGGCACGCACCGGCTGCTGTCCAAGGACTTCGGCTTCAAGGACCTCGGCCTGGTGATCGTGGACGAGGAGCAGCGCTTCGGCGTCGAACACAAAGAGGCGCTCAAGAAGATGCGCACCAACGTGGACGTCCTGGCCATGAGCGCAACTCCGATCCCGCGCACCCTGGAAATGTCCCTGACCGGGATCCGCGAGACCTCCACGCTGGCCACTCCGCCGGAGGAACGGCACCCCGTGCTGACCTACGTGGGCCCTTACACGGACAAGCAGACCTCCGCGGCGATCCGCCGCGAACTGATGCGCGAAGGCCAGGTGTTCTTCGTCCACAACCGGGTGTCCACGATCGACCGTACCGCGGCGAAGATCCGGGAACTGGTCCCGGAGGCGCGGGTGGAGGTGGCGCACGGGCAGATGTCCGAAAGCCGGCTGGAACAGATCATTGTGGACTTCTGGGAGAAGCGTTTCGACGTGCTGGTGTGCACCACCATCATCGAAACCGGCCTGGACATTTCCAACGCCAACACCCTGATCGTGGACGGCGCGGACAAATACGGGCTCTCCCAGCTCCACCAGTTGCGCGGACGAGTAGGCCGCGGCCGCGAACGCGCCTACGCGTACTTCCTGTACCCGTCGGAAAAGCCCCTGGGCGAGGTGGCGCTGGAACGGCTCAAGGCCGTGGCCGCGCACAACGAACTGGGCGCGGGCATGCAGCTGGCCATGAAGGACCTGGAGATCCGCGGCGCCGGCAACCTGCTCGGCGGTGAACAGTCCGGCCACATCCAGGGTGTGGGCTTCGACCTCTACATCCGCCTGGTGGGCGAGGCCGTGGCAGACTTCCGCGGCGAGGCCGAGGAAAAGGCCGCGGAAATGAAGATCGAGCTTCCCGTCAACGCCCACCTGCCGCACGACTATGTGCCAGGCGAGCGGCTGCGCCTCGAGGCCTACCGCAAACTGGCTGCCGCGCTCACGAACGAGGCCATCGACGAGGTCCTGGCCGAACTCGTGGACCGTTACGGCGAACCGCCGCTGCCCGCCCAGAACCTGATCGCCGTCGCCCGCTTCCGGGTGGGAGCCCGCGAAGCCGGGCTGTCCGACGTCGCCCTGCAGGGAAACTTCATCAAGTTCTCACCGGCGCAGCTGCCCGAATCGAAGACCATGCGGCTCAACCGCATGTACCCCGGTGCGCAGTCCAAGCCTGCCCTCGACGCGGTGCTCATCCCCAAGCCGAAGACCGCCAAAATCGGCGGCCGGGACCTGCAGGACGCAGAGATCCTGGAGTGGGCCAACGGCGTCATCCGGAACATCTTCGCTGATACCCCTGTATCTGCGACACCGGCGGTGAAATAAAAGAATGATGGGAGGACATCACGCCGCGTCGGGAGCCGCGGCGTGGGTAGCTATTGCGTCCACGGGGCCGTACACCCTGGGCTGGTACCCGCTGGACGCCACCGGAATCCTGATCGGCGGCATGGCGACGGCGGGAACGGCGCTGGTGTGCGACTGGGACCACCGGCACAGCACCGTGGCCAACTCGCTGCCGCCGCTGTCCAACGTGATTGCCGTGGGCATTGAAAACGCCAGCGGCGGGCACCGGCAGGGCACACACTCGGTGCTCGGGGCGGCCTTCTTCGTACTGCTCGCCATGCTGGCCGGGCAGATCCAGCTGCAGACGGACTGGGGACTGCTGTCCGTGGGCGCCGGCCTGCTCTGCATGTTCATGATCAACATCGCGGCGAAGGCGCTCAAAATGTTCCCGAAGGCCGGCTTCATCAGCAACTGGCTCTTCGCCCTGGCCATGGCCGGGCTGGTGACCTGGTTCGCGCCGGACCAGTGGACCTGGCTGCCTGTCTCGATGCTGACCGGCGTCGTGGTGCACATCGTGGGAGACATGATCACCACCGGGGGAGTGCCGCTGTTGTGGCCGATCGTGATCAAGCCGCCAAAGTTCCTGCGGAAACTGCCGGTGCTCAACGACGTCTGGAAGGCGAACGGGGCCTTTTCGATTCCGCTGCTGGGGCGGGCCGGCTCCAAGCGGGAATGGCTCGTGCTGATCCCGGTCAGCGCCTACGCCATGGTGGGAATGTGCGTGGCGGGCTGGGCACTGGCCAAGTCGCACTACCCGGCAGCGCTTGCGTTCGGAAGCACCCTGGTGAGCGGCCTGTTCGGCGCCGGCTAGCCGGTCAACTGCCTGGCCGCTGAACTGGCTGCCGCTTAAATGGCTGAAGCCCCCGGAAGATCCGGGGGCTTCAGCTGTCTCAGTCGTGGGTCCTAGTGCTCGCCGGCCGAATCCGAACGGCCCAGGACGGTCTGCGGGATCCAGAACGCCGCGGCGAAGAGGCCCAGGCACACAGCCATCGGCCACGGGTTGCCCAGCGTGAGGAAGGACAGCGAGTAGATGGAGCCGAGGAACAGGGCCATCATGATCACGAAAATGACGATGCTGACTGCAGGGTTGTTCTCGTTCTGAGGGGTCTTGGGGCTATCAACGGTCTTGGACATTCATTCCTCCTCGGCCCCGCAGGGCTCAAAACGCCCCGAAGGGCTCATAAACTGTGGCGCAGCCGGATCTGTCAGTACGCGGACGAACCCTGTTCGCCCTTGACGATCGCGATGCCGGAGCTGGCGCCAATACGTGTTGCACCTGCTGCAATCATAGCCTGAGCATCGGCCAGCGAACGCACGCCGCCGGAGGCCTTGACCCCGACATCGGGACCCACAGTCCGGCGCATGAGGGCCACGTCCTCAACCGTGGCGCCGCCGCCGTTGAAGCCCGTGGACGTTTTCACGAAGTCCGCGCCGGCCTCCACCGCCGCCTCGCAGGCGAGGACCTTCTGGGAATCGCTGAGCAGTGCGGTCTCGATGATCACCTTCAGGATGGCGTCACTGGCGTGCACAGCCTCGGCGACCGCCCTGATGTCGTCCACCAGCGCACCCTTGTCATTGGCGCGGGCGGCGGCAATGTTGATCACCATGTCCACCTCGTCGGCGCCGTCAAGCACGGCGCCCCGGGCTTCGAAGGCCTTGACGTCGCTGGGCGTTGCACCCAGCGGGAAGCCGACCACCGAACAGGTCAGCACGCCCGAGCCCTTGAGCGCGGTGGTGACGGTCTTGACCCACACCGGGTTCACGCAGACGGACTTGAAATGGTATTCGGCAGCTTCGGAGCAGACCTTGAGGATCTCCGCTTCACTGGCCTCCGGCTTCAGCAGCGTGTGGTCGATGAAGGAGGCTATTTCTGCCGGGGCGGTGGCCGCCCCTGCTGCTGCGTCAGGCATTCCGGGCGCGGTGGCGTCGTTGCTCATGGTGGTCCTTCCTGGGTGGGCCTGCCGGGCCTCGTGGGCAACAGGCTCCGTGTTCGGCGTGGCTTCTCAGGTGACCATCTTGCCATAACGGCGTTAGGCGGCAGCGGGGACAGCTTCCTGCAGGGTTGCCTGCATGAGCTGGGCCGCGCAGGCGCCCGCCGCCGAGCCGGATGCGACGAGGAGCCCGAGGCGTACGCCGTCGAACGAGGCGGCATCGCCGATGGCCCAGATTCCCGGCACGGACGTCCGGAAGTCCTGTCCGATGGCGATCCCGCCGTTTGCTGCGGTGGCAAGGCCTGCGCTGGCTGCCAGCCCGTCCCGAGCCACCCGCTCCTCGGCGAGGACCACCAGGTCGCCGTTCATGCTGCTGCCGTCGTCGAAGACAATTCCGGCGGCGGGGAGTGCGGAGCCGGCCAGCGTCGGAACCACCGATGCAGGCCGGAGAGTGGTGCGGATGGGCCGCACCCCCCGTGCACGCAGGACCGCTTCCGCCTGGCCCGCCTCGGGGCCGGTTCCCACCAGGATTCCCAGCGGCCTCCGGCCTAGGACCCGGGTCACTTCCTTGACGGCGTCGCCGATCCGGGCGGCGTCGTCGATGGTGGAGTAGCTGAGGCAGCGGCTGGCGCCGTCCACGGGAGACAGGGCCGGGGCGGAGCCGGTGGCGATCACCAGCTGGTCGTAGCTGAATTCCATGCCGTCCGCGGTGGCCACCATGCGGTTGGCTGCATCGATGAAGCTGGCCGGCTGGCCGAAACGGATCGAAACCTGGGGGAGCGCCGCGAGTTCCAGGAGCTCGGACGGGGCGTCGTCGCGGTTGCTGAGCACCGTGATGCTGCCTGCGAAGCGGGACCGGTCCAGCTGGCCCACCAAGGCCCGGGCAGCCGGTCCGGCGCCGGCGATGACCACCCGCGGCGACGCGGACGACGCCTGGAACGTGGCGGAGGAGGAGGTGGACGCTGCCGGAGCGGACATGTGAAGGCCCTTTCGCTGGTGAGACCCTTGTTTGGCCTGGTGTTGGTGATGGGATCCAGCGTAGGCTGACGGTTTTTCGCGGGTGTTTCCCGGTTGTTGCCGGAATGTCCCTCTACGTTCGATGGTGTTTACCGGGCGGTAACAAACGTGTCCGGCCACACAATTCAGCCATAGCGGCGGAACGCCTCCCGGAGTCCTCCGGCGGCCACTTTCGCGACGACGGCGGCCCGGTCGCCGGGCCCGTGGACACCGGCCGGCTCCACGGAGGCGATGAGGGCAGCCGCGTCCGCCAGGCCCATGGTGACCGGAATATCCAGCAGCGATCCCACAGTGAGCCGGGCCTGCCTGGTGTCTTCCCAAGCGTCCGGCCCCGGATCGTCGTGGAAGACCCGGGCCAGGGCCAAGCGGTGCCACGCGCCGCCGGCACGGACGGAAGCACGGTAGGTCACCGACCCGCCCCGGACGTCCACGCTTCCGCCCGCCAGGAAAACCCTCGGTCCGAAAGGCGCGTGGTCGAGGAAACCGGTGAGCCTGGCCGGTGCCGCTGAAGGGTCGAGGGGGAGTGCCACCGTGACGGTGAGCCGAGCGTCCCGGCCGCCGAACCGCTCCGTGAAGCGGATGCCGGCCGGCGGTTCGGCCATGGCCGTGCAGGAGGGGTCCTTGGGCAGGCCTTCGGCGGTCATTCCCTTGAGGTAGCTGCGGGCGTCCCGGTAGCCCATCCCGATCAGCGTGTCCGCATCGATCCGGTTCAGGTAGAACTCCGGATCCAGGGGCAGGGGATTCTCCGGCTTGACCACGTGGAGGGTGAAGTCCCGGCCTGCCGCCTGCGCGGCTTCGAAGTCGGCCAGGAGGGCGCCCATGGCGCTCATCTCGATCATGTGGACGTACTGTTCCAGCGGACCGTCGCCCCAGTATCCCGTGTTTCCGATGCACCAGACCAGCCACACCTCATCGGCCCCGCGGCGGAGGGCTTCGGCCACGTTGGCGTCCCGGACCCAGACAGCATCCGTCCAGATCTTCCCGTCGCGCCGCAGCGGCGTAAGGAAGATGGGCAGTGACATCCCCGCCGCCATGAGCTCGGCATCCACGTCACGTGCGTCGATGGCGTGGCAGCGTTTCCCGGTGAACTCCACCACGTTGAAGGTGCCTTCGACGGCGCCCGGCAGGGCGGCGCGGCGCCGGATCTCGCCGTCGTCGATGCCGAGGGCCGGGAAGACCTTGCCGAGCAGGCCGTCCGCGTCGCCGATTGCGGGCAGGGACCACGGCCCCTTCACGTACTCGCCCAGCGGCAATGCGGAGCCGAAGTCCTTGACGTTGACCCCCGACCAATTCCGGCACATGTCCTCGGGGGAGACCCCGGAGAGCAGCATGCCCGCCGTCAGGATGCCGCCGGACGTCCCGTCCACGTGGTCAAAGTGCAGCCCCTCTTCAGCGAGTGCGCGCACCACCCCCGCCTGCCAGGCCACGCGCATTCCGCCGCCCGCCAGGACCAGCGAGCGCTTCACTGCCGGCTCCCAGGTCCGTGGTCACGGGCGCCGTCTTCCCAGTAGATCCGGCGCAGGTAGATCAGGCAGAGTGCCGCCGTCGCCAGGTCGAAGGCCGCCACCCCCAGCGCCACCGCCGCGAACACGCCGTTCAGGACGCCGGCCGCGACGGCGGCGCAGGCCCCCGCCTTCTGGATGCCGGACCACAGCAGCACTTCCCGGGCCGGCTTCGGGCGCAGCAGCGTGTGCAGCAGGAGTCCGCCCACCACCACCATGAACATACCCACCGTGGCGAACAACTGGCGCGCCGCCGTCGTCGGCTCCGCTCCCAGCAACTCCAGGACGGTGCCCCCGAACGGTATCTGGACCGCACCGGAAAAGACGGTGACGACGGCGATCGCGGCCAGGACGGCGCGCAGCGGATCAGCCGCGATCCACGTGCCGATGCCGGGGACGTGCGCCCCGGACGGGCGGGCAGCCCCGCTCATGCGAAGGCCTCCCACAGCCGGCCCCTGTCCACGAGCAGCCAGACGATGGCCAGCCAGGTGAGCGTGGAGACGTAGAAGCGGATGTCGTTGAGCAGCATCCACCGCCGCAGCAGGGAGCGCAGCTCGGCGTCGTCGGCGAAGGTCCCGCCGCGGATCCTGACGTTGATGGGAATGATCAGTGCCTGGCCCACCACGGTGAGGACGATGATCCCGGCGAGGCAGAGCACCGCCGGGATGAGCCGAACCGTCCCCCACTCCGACCAGACCAGGATGATGCCGGAGATGAACATCGGCGGCACCACCACGGTGAAGAACTTGGTGGCCTGGCGGGTGGGGATGCCGAAGTGCATGTCCACGTTGCCCCGGTCCAGGGACTCCCACGTGGGATAAAGGAAGAACTTCAGGACCCACATGGTCCCTACATACATGGTGGCGCCGAACAGGAAATACAGCGCGTTCAGCAGCAGGAGCCAGTTCACGGCGTGCCTCCGCTGCGGGCGGTGTCTTCGCCGCGGGCCCCACCGCCCCGGGCGGTGACGCTGCGGTCCGGGGCGGGCAGCCATTCCTGGCCCTGGCCCAGCCCAGCCACCGATTCGAGGGGATCGCCGCCGGGGATCCTGGCGGCGTCCCCGGCGGTTGGGGCGGTCAGGAACCACGCCTCGTAGTGGTCGTCCAGGATACCGTGTGCTTCGGGGAGGTAGGCGGTGAACACCGGTTTGTCCGCCGGCTGGAGGGATCTGAGGGCGGCCACACCGGGCGCATCGCCCAGCACCAGCCGGGCCTTGGCGTCGCCTCCCAGCGCGATGTCCCCGGTGGCTTCGAAATAGATGTCGGATTTCATCAGCATCCCGCGGAAGGCGCAGTAGTTGGAGGCGGCGAGCTTGAGCGGAAGGCCCATCGGCTTGGGGCGTTCAATCTCGATGAAACAGCCCAGCTTTCCGCCGTCGTCGTACTGCGCGGAAACGGCGGCGTCGGTGACCACAAAGTCCAGGTTGGCCTGGTGCTTGGGCATGCCCCAGATGCCTTTGCCGCCTTTGACGGAGACCTCGGTGCTGACCGGCAGGTCCACCACATATTGGCCCAGCCCGAACGTCTTTTGGAAGACGAGCGGCAGGAGCGGGGGCACCGCGCGGGAGCCGTGCGTGACGGCGATCGCCAAGGAGTATTCGATGTATTTGCCGATGTCCGTCGATCTGTAGTTCACCACGGTAACCACCAGCAGACCCTTGCCGCCGAGGCTGAACGGCCGCAGTTCCGTGCCCGGCAGGATTGCCGCGGCGGCCCGCTTGTTGATGGGGAATGCGGCCATCAGCACCGGGGAATCGTCCGAATTGACGGGCATGGAGTACTTGATGCCGTCCACCGTGGCATGCTGTCCGCGCAGGCGCTCCTGGCGGTGCGGCACGGGGGAGGGCGCCAGCCTTAGCAGGGATGCAGCCAGTCCGATGAGTTTGTTCATCTGTTCAGCTCCTTGATGATGATGGGATAGGTGTCCGCCCAGGCGCGGGCCCCAAAGAAGACGTCCAGGTGCCCGTAGCCGGACAGCAGGTGCAGCGAGTCCTTGCCGGGACGGTGGCCCTGGAAGAAGCTGAAGGTCCGTTCCTGGCTTTCGGGCAGGAAGCAGCGGTTGTTGCGGCCCGCCAGGAAGGAGAACCTGGCGTCCGTCTGCGGGGCTTCGGCCAGGAAGTTCGCGGGCAGTTCCGGGTGGTTCCCGGCGGCCACGATGCGCCTGGCCAGCACGCTGCGGCCCATCTCGGACAGGAACGTGAACGGGACCTCGGCAAACTCCCCGCTGATCCAGTCGTGGGTGGCCTCGTCCAGGTTCTCGTGTGACCACAGTGCGGGCCGGCCGCTGCCGTACGTGAAGCTCACCAGCCGGCAGACCAGGTTGTCGCATTCGCGGTGGGTGGCCTTGACCATGGACCTGAGGACCCGGGAGAAGTACCCGTTGGACTTGTAACCCCACGCCGGGGACAGGTACGGCGTGAACGGCTTCAGCAGCTCCGCCAGGTAGGTGATTTTCACCACCGACCACAGCGGAATCACGGGATGCAGGGACACGGCGTTGGAGACCACGGTGTCCACCCGGGGGAGGAGGCCGGCAACGGCTGCCATGGTGAAGGAGACAGACCCCTGGCAGTGGATGACCGCCTTCAGGGTTTCGGCGCCGGTCGCCTGCAGGACGTAGTCGACGGCGGCGGGGTGGTCGTACACGGCGGCATCCCCGAGCGTCCAGGAGAGCGGTTCAAAGTCGATGGACGCCCGCCAGTTCAGGAGCCAGACGTCCCAGCCGTCCTCGAGCAGGGCATCCACCAGGGTCCGCGGCAGCGGCGGGCGGAACAGCTCGGCCCGGACCCCGGCCCCATGGACCAGCAGCACCGGCCCCTTCTCCGGGGCTCCGGCGTCGGGCGGCACTGCCGTGGTGACGTGCACCAGAGTCAGGGGCGTGCCGTCCCGGGCAGGAAACGGGATGACTTCCGTGACGTGGTCCGCCCGGGTGACGGTGCGGGGGCTGTTCATGGCGGAAATCCCTCCCTGGCAATGGTCACCGGCGGTTCGAAAAGCCGGAGCGGCGGCAAGCCGGCTGCCGGCACCGGGCGGAGGCCGCCGTCGTCGTTTTCCGTCAGGGTCCAGTCCCGGCAGATGCGGTCCACCGCCACCGGATAAACCGTCAGCGTGCCGTCCGCGGCAATCCGGATCCGCAGGAAGCCTTTATGGTCCTCGATGGCCTGGCCGGACATTGCCCACGCGGCCACCTCACCGCCGGGCGTGCCCAGGATAAAGAAGGCGAACGCCTCGCTGCCTGCCGCGAAACCAACAACATAGATGATGGCGAGCACCAGCCCGAGACTCAGGAATGGCGGCCAGTCTCCGGGCCAGGGGATGAGGAGTACGACGGCGATCCCCGCCGCGAGTGCCGAAAGTTGCCAGAGCGCACCACGGGAAACGGTGAACCCGGCGCCGTTTTCCTGCGGTTCCCGGCCGAAGCCGAGTGCAGCGCCGAGGGTGGACAGCAACAGAAGCAGCAGCAACGGGACGGCGGTGATGGCCAGCGCGAGGAATCCGGTGTTGCCTGCCCTGAGGCTGAGCAGGCTTTCTACGAAGGACAGGCCGCGGAACGCGCTGAAGACAGTCCAGAGCGTCAGGGCAGCAACCACGTGCGCAGTGCCGAGCGCCGAGCCGAACCCCGGGTTCCGCACCGGGAGCCAAAACGGGGAGAGGGGATTGGCCAGGCGTCCCCGGAGGCGCCGGGACTCCGCCCGGCCCGGAAACGTCCCGGGAGCCAGGACAAAGCGCCGGCCGGTGCCAGGGGCACGAACCGGGGGTGGCGACGCAACCGACGGTACCGCGGCGGGAAGCGTCAGCTCAGCCGGGAGCCCCTGCGCGTCGGCCAGGAACGCACCGCCCAGGCCGCAGGTGATGAGCTGGGTCCGGCGGGGATCTGCGGCGGCGGCCGGGCCGTCTTCAGGGTTCTGGCCGTGCGTCGTTTCCTCATAGCGCGAGTAGTGGTGCAGGTCCCCGGTGAGCCACAGGCGCACCGCGGCCCCGGTTGCTTCGAAGGTGCCGGCACGCCGGTTGAAGCGGCGGCGGAGGTAGTCCTGCTCGAAGAAATGCACCTGCCGGAACGCATCGGAGTCTTCGGCGCCCTGCACCCAATACGGGGCGGCCACGCACAGAATGATGGCGTCGCCCGGCAGTAGCCGTGTGGTCACCGTGTTGTAGAAGTAATCCAGCTGCGGCTCGTCGATGTACTGGCCCAGCTGGCTGTCCAGTCCCACGAGCCACCATCCGGGGGCATCATCGCCGCCGGTGAGCCGGACGGCAAAGTAGCTTCGCGTCTGGACGGTCCGCCAGCCGCCGATTTTCCGTTGCCGGGTGAACAGCCGGATGAAGGATGTCAGGCCGTCGTACCAGTCATGGTTGCCGGGGAGGGCCAGGAGCACGCCGGCGCCGCCGGGGGAACGACCGCCGGGCAGCGCCGTCCGGTAGGGCCCCACCATGCGGTCCTCGTAGGCGGCCGGCGACGCCACCGGGTACACCTCGTCGCCGCCGAGTACCAGCACCGTGCCGCGCGGCAGTTCATGTCCCTCCACAACGAGCGACTTTTCGGCCAGCAACGACGCCACTGTGTAGGTGGAATCAAAGCCGTCCCCGAGGTCGGCCGTGAAATCGAGCCACAACGCTGCAGGGGATCCGGGCAGGCCAAGGTCCCGGACCACGGGCTGCGCGGGCTGGCCGGGCGCGGGCAGTCTGTCCAGGTCGAGTTCGTACCGGGGAAAGCCGCCCTCCAGTTCGCGTTTGTCGCCGAAGTCGGCGAAGACGGATGCCAGGACAACCCTGACCGCGGTCCTGCCCAGCTGGGCCGGGGCGAGCCAGCGCACGGCGTCCCGGGGAGTGAAGCCAAGTCCGTTGCTGTGCTGCGCCAGCTCACTCCGCTTCATGCCCCATGGCCCTTCATCGCCGGCCGGGAACCTTGCCGGCGGAACGCCTGCCGGCCCGCAGCGGAGACGGGACACGGCCGTAGACCCGCCAGAGTTCACCCAGGAACAGCCTGCCGAAGGCGGCAAGGGCGCTCGCCGGAGCCGGACCCACCGCGCGGAATGTGGTCAGCTGGCGGGCGAAATCCCATGGTCGGATGTACAGCATTCCAGCCCCCGCCACCGTGGCCGAGTTTTTGTCCACATCGAGGGGGTTCCGGGGCGCGGAAGTCTCGTTATCTGGACGAAAACTCGGGGCAGTGGCAGTGGGAGCGACCGGGTCCGGAGGCGGAACATGCCCGCGCAGGACGGTGACGTACAGCGTGGTGGTGTCACCCCAGACGTCGAAGCCTGCATCGTTGCGGACGTCCTTGTAGCCCACAAAGGTCAGCGGAGTGCCGCCCGGATCCCGCAGCCAGAGCCGGTAGAGCATCTTCCGGCCGGCAGGTTCAGGACCGTCCTTGACGAAGAGGTTGAACCAGCCGCGTTCCACCGGGAGGCGGCCGCCGAACTGGTCGGCGAGGACATACCCTTCCGCGGTGGCCGGATGGAGCGGGTCCCGGACAAACGCCTTAATATCCGTGGCGGTAATGGTGAGTTCGAACATCATCCGACGGCTGCGGTCGCGGCCCAGGCTGCCGCCGGTCACGGGTTCGGCCACTCCGGCGCTGAACCATCCGTGCATCTGTTCGGTGAAGCTGACGGATGTGGGGCCCGTTTCGGCGGCCTCGGCTTCCTCCTCGATTTCGGCCTCCTGCAAGGCTTCGCTGGCGGTGGGCCCGGCGGCTCCCGGCAGTCCCAGCCCGCGGCTGGCGACGCGGGGGACAAACGTGCGTTCCTCTTCCGGCGCCCTGGCACCCTTGGTCGCGTCCGGCACCAGGGCGCGGAGTGGGCCAGGGCCGTAGGGGGAAGCAGCGTAGCCGGGAGCTGGGAGGCCTGCGGCATCCGGCCCGCCCGGCGCCATGTCCCGCTGTCCGTCCCCGCCGGCTCCCTCGAGGATCCGGTGGCAGGCACGTTCGGCAAAGGCTGCAATGGTCAGGGCAGGGTTGGCCCCCACCGGTCCGGGCATCGCGGCGCCGTCCACCACGTGCAGGCCCGGGTATCCAAAAACCTCGCCGTACGGATCGCACACGCCTTCGCTGCTGTTCCGGCCCGCCGGAGCGCCGCCCAGCGGATGCACGGTGATGACCCGCTTGCTCCACCAGAGCGGATTCTGCTTGAAGCTGCCGCCCAGTTCCTTGGCGATCGCCTGCATCGTGGCCTGCATCCGGCCGAAGTACGCAGCCGAGGTGGCGAGGGTCCAGTTGATGGCCAGCCGGCCGCCCTGGAGGGTCATCACGCCGTCCGGTATGTCCCGGCCCATGCCGAGCAGGGGCACGGACGACGCCGAGAGCCGGCCGTCGCCCAGGGCGGCAGCAAGGTCGGCGGAGATGTTGGAGCGCTGGGCGTGGAAGAGCCTGTCCTTGAGGAGTTGGACCATCACTTTGCCGGCGCGCTTGGCCACCTGGCGGAACTGTCCGGTCTCCAGGAGCCAGTTCATGAACGAGGGGTAGCCGGCGTCTTCGATGTAGTACCCGCGGCCCTTGCCGCCGTCGCTGGAATCGGCGGTGCGGATGGCCGTGGTGATCACCGGTCCCATGCTGCCCGAGAGGGTGCGTGTGACGCCGTCGGGGTCCTTGGCGTCCAGGACGAAACCCAGCAGGTCACCGTTGCCGCTGAACCGGGTGCCCAGCGCCGCGCTGAGCGCGGGCAGCGACGCACGGTTGCGCAGCAGCAGGAAGGTGGTGCCGAAGGTTCCGGCGGCGAGGATGAGCCGGCGGCAGCGGATCACCCGTTCCTGCAGGAGCCCGGGTGCGCCGTCGTCGGGATCGTGGATGACGTAGCGGACTTCATAGCCGCCTCCGGGCAGGGGCCTGATGCCCCGGACGTCGTGGCGGGTCCGGATGTCGGCTCCGGCGGCCTTGGCCGCGGACAGATAGTTGTGGTCCAGCGTGTTCTTGGCGCCGGTGTTGCAGCCGATGTCGCATTCGCCGGAGAGCGTGCAGGTGGTGCGCACGGTGCCGTCCCCGTGGATGCTTCCGTACGGCGCGGGGGCCAGCGCCTGGTTCCTGCCGGGGGCGGCGCCGGGCGAGGGGGAAAAGGTGACGGCGATGGGCGGCCGGGTGATGCTGAGTCCGAGGGCCCGGGCTGCCGTTTCCATGGCCACTGTCTTCGGCGTGTCCTGGTAGGGATAGGGCACCGGGCGGAGCATGGCCTCGGCGGCGTCGTAGTAAGGATCGAGGTCCTGCCGGCTGAACGGCCAGCTTTCGTAGCCGCCGCCGGGCACCGGGGATTCCTGGACGAACCAGTTCTCGTCCTTGCGCAGCAGCACGTTGGCGTAGATGAGGGAACCGCCGCCCAGGCCGCTGGAGACGATTCCTTCCAGGCCGCGGAAGGTCCACGCGTCAAACAGCCCGTAGAGCCCTTTGTCCGGATCCCAGAAATTGCGGCCCATCTCCGATGGCGTCCGGGCGAAGCTTCCCGGCGGATACGCCTTGCCCCGTTCCATCAGGACCACGGACTGGCCGGCGGCCGCCAAGCGGTAGCACGCTACCGAACCGCCAAAGCCGGATCCGACCACCACGGCGTCCACAGACTCCGCGGGATCATCGTCGCCTTCCACCACCGGTTCCACGCAATTCCTCTCGGAAGAGCTGACTCGCCGAACGCCCCTGCAGCCGCGCACCTGAACGGTGCGGAAGCGGCCGCGGGGCGGTCAAACGCAAACCCTAGCGACATGTTCCCACTGCGGACCGGGTCTGTCCACGAAATACGGGGTAACCGGCAGGGGCCGGGAACCGCTAGACGCGGATCCGGTACCCGCGCTTGACCACGGTTTCCACCATCCGGCCGTCCGGCAGGGAGGAGCGCAGCCGGCTGACCGTCATGTCCAGCGCGTGCACCGAGCCGCGCAGTTCCAGCAGGTCGGAGAGTGATTCCCGGGACAGGACGGCGCCTTCGGCACCCAGGAGTGCGCGCAGCAGCAGGAGCGGCGCCGGGGCCATTTCGACAGGTTCCCCGTCGATCCGCAGGGACCGTCCGCGGAGTTCCACGTTGCCGGATCGGGTGTCCAGGCGGCGCACGTGGTTCAGGGCAAGGTGTTCGCAGACCAGCCGGATGAGGGCACCCATCCGGAAGCGTTCCGGAACGAGCGGTGACAGCCCGGCGTCGACCAGCGGCTGCGCCGTGATGGGGCCGACGACGGCAGTGGTGACCGTGGTTTTGAGGGCTTCGACGAGCTGCTTGTAGAGGCCCATCTCATGGGCGGTGCTCCACATGGCGTCGACGGCCGGGGCACTCGTGAAGGTCAGGACGTCCAGGTTGCCGCTGCAGACGGCCTCGATCAGCCGCGGCAGCTTGTCCTCGCCGTCGGGCTTGACCCAGCGGTAGGGCGTAACGGTGAGGACGGTGGCACCGGACATCTTGAGGCGCTCAAGCTGGCGGACGTCCGTGTAGCCGTGCAGCTGAACGGCCACTGTCTTGCCGCGGACGCCTTCCTTCAGCAGCATGTCCACCAGGGTGGCGGTGGTTTCGTCGCTGCTGATCCCGACGTCGGCGAGGCCGGCGGCGCGGACGGCACCGCGCGCCTTGGGACCGCGGACGAACATCCGGCATGCCCCGAGGGTCTCCAGCAGTTCATCGCCGATGCCGGACGCGTCAGCCGCCTCGCACCAGCGGCGCATGCCGTAGGCGGTGGTGGCGATGCAGAGATCGGGCTTGGCGGCGATGATGGCTTTGGTGTCGTCGATGAGCCGCATGTCCTCCTGCACCGGCGCGATCTTGAGTGCAGGCGCGTGCAGCACCTCGGCACCGCGCCGTTCCAGGGCCTCGATCAGGTCCTGGGAACGCCGGTGCGACGTCACGCCGATCCGGAACCCCTCCAGGGGCGAATCGGGGGCGTCGGCAACAGGGGTGTCCTGCGTGCCGGAGGTGGCAATAGTGTTCATGGCGCTCATGGTGTTACTTTCACGATCCCATCAGTGACGCTGCAAGGCGGTTGAGATCGGCCGCCGCCTCAGCGTGCCCGCGGTTGGCTTCAGCCACCCGCACCACCTCGCCGATGACCAGCACTGCCGGGTTAGTGCAATCGGCGGCCGCTGTGACAATCGTACCCAGCTGGGCGATGGTGGTGCGCTGGCCGGGGCGGTAGCCGCGTTCGACGACGGCCATCGGCATGTCTGCCCGCATCCCGGCGCGGCGCAGGCCGGCGGCGAGGTGGTGCAGGGTTCCGATGCCCATCAGGACCACGATGGTGCCGCCCAGACCGGCGAGGTGGGTGAGTTCCTTCTCCGTCAGCGGGGCGTGGCCGGAGACCACGGTGAACATGTGGCTGACTTCGCGGTGTGTGACGGGGATCCCCGCCGCCGCCGGGACGGAGATGGCGCTGGTGACGCCGGAAATGACCTTGACGGGCACGCCCGCAGCCACGCAGGCTGCAACCTCTTCGCCGCCGCGGCCGAACACGTAGGGGTCGCCGCCCTTGAGGCGCACCACGTTGTTGCCGGCCAGTGCGCTCTGCACCATCAGCTTCTCGATGTCGGCCTGGCTGACTTTGTGGTGGCCGGGCTGCTTGCCCACATCCACCAGTTCGGCCGAGGTCAGGGACGGCAGCTCCTGGTAGGGAGCAAGCCGGTCGTAGAAGACGACGTCGGCATCGCGCAGGGCCTTCACGGCCGCCACGGTCAGCAGTTCGCTGACGCCGGGGCCGCCGCCCACCAGGGTCACGTGGCCCACTGCTCCGGCAGCCGGTTCCATCGAAACGGGGATGCCGGTTTCGCGGCAGCGGTCCAGCAGCGCCTCCCAACCGGGCTGGCCGTCGTCGACGGCAGCCACGAGGAACGGGCGCTCGGGCAGCGGCCCGTCATGGCTCGCACCCTGCGGGGTGCTGAGGCGGGAGACGACGGCGCCGGCGGCCTGATAGCGGCGGACCGCCTGCCGGGCGGCGTGGTCCCCGCCGGTGACCAGGACTTCACGGCCGGTGAGATCAATGCTGAGCTGCATGCCTATACCTCGTTCTCGTCGCGGGGCCTCATGGGGATGGAAGCGCCGATCAGGACCTTGCCTTTTTCCTCAGGGGTGGCCGGACGCATCTGGCCGCGCTCGTCGGAGACGAACGTGATGGAGTCGTCCTTCTGGTCGGGAGCGTTGACGAAGGAGCGGAACCGGCGCAGGCGCTCGGGATCCTTCAGGGTGTCGGCCCATTCGTCGACGTAGGTGTCAACGTGCTTGGCCATGGCGGCCTCGAGGTCCTCGGCGATGCCCAGGGTGTCCTTGACCACAACGTCCTCAACGTGCTTGATGCCGCCGTCGAGCTCTTCCTGCCAGCGCGCCGTGCGCTGCAGGCGGTCTGCGGTGCGGATGTAGTACATGAAGTAGCGGTCGATGTACTTGATCAGTGTCTCGTCGTCGAGGTCCTTGGCCAGGAGCTGGGCGTGGGCCGGGGTGGCACCGCCGTTGCCGCCGACGTAGAGGTTCCAGCCGTCGGCGGTGGCGATCACGCCAACATCCTTGCCGCGGGCTTCGGCGCATTCGCGGGCACAGCCGGAGACGCCCATCTTGAGCTTGTGCGGGCTGCGGAGGCCGCGGTAGCGGAGCTCGAGCTGGATGGCCATGGCCACCGAGTCCTGGACACCGAAGCGGCACCAGGTGGAACCGACACACGACTTCACCGTGCGGAGGCTCTTGCCGTATGCCTGGCCGGATTCGAAGCCGGCATCCACCAGTTCCTTCCAGATTTCCGGAAGTTCCTCCAGCCGGGCGCCGAACATGTCGATGCGCTGGCCGCCGGTGATCTTGGTGTACAGGTTGTACTTCTCGGCCACGGCGGCGATGACGCCGAGCTTCTTCGGGGTGATCTCACCGCCGGCGATGCGGGGAACCACCGAGTAGGTGCCGTCCTTCTGCATGTTGGCGAGGGCGCGGTCGTTGGTGTCCTGCAGGGTGCCGCGGCCGGCGTCCAGGACGTAGGCGCTGTTCTGGCTGGCCAGGATGTTGGCGATGGTCGGCTTGCAGATGTCGCAGCCTGCGCCGGTGCCGTACTTGGCCATGACCTCCTCGAAGGAGGTGAGTTCCAGGACGCGGATGGTCTCGAAGAGCTCCTGGCGGGACAGCTCGATGTGTTCGCAGAGGGCCTTGGAAACTTCGACGCCGGACTTGGTCAGTTCGGTTTCGAGCAGCTTCTTCAGCATCGGGACACACGAGCCGCAGCTGGTGCCGGCGCGGGTGCAGCCCTTCAGTTCGCCGAGTTCCTGGACGGGGGCGTTGCCGTCGCAGGCCCCGCAGCCGTTGACGGTGTCGCGGATGGTTCCGGCCGACACGTTGTTGCAGGAACACAGGATGGCGTCGTCCGGGAGTTCGGTGTCCGGGGCGTCGCCGCCGCCGGCTGCCGTGAGGTACGCGCCGGGCTCGGCGCTGAGCTCGCGGCCCAGGAGCGGGCGCAGGCTGGTGTAGGGGGTGGCGTCGCCCACGAAGATGCCGCCCAGGAGGGTCTTGGCATCGTCCGTGGTGACAATCTTCTGGTACACGCCGCGGGCGGGGTCGGCGTAGACGATTTCGAGGGCGTGCTCGGTCTTGGCGAACGCGTCACCGAAGCTGGCAACGTCCACACCGGACAGCTTGAGCTTGGTGGCGGTGTCGAAGCCCGGGAAGGTGGCCTCTCCGCCGTGGAGGCGGTCAGCGACGATCTCCGCCATGGTGTTGGCGGGGGCGACCAGGCCCAGGCACATGCCGCCGAAGTTGGCCACTTCACCGATGGCCCAAATTCCGTCGACCTCGGTGGCGCAGTAGTCGTTGATGACCACGCCGCCGCGCTGGCCCAGCGAGAAGATCTGCTCCTCGCCCTCTGCTGCGCGGAAGAGTTCGTCGCGCGGCCGGACACCGATCGCGACGATCACGAGGTCGGCGTCGATGATGCGGCCGTCGGCCATGAGGACGCCGGTGACCTGGCCATTGTCGTCGGACAGCACCTCGGAGGGGAACACGCCACCGTGGACTTCGAAGCCCTTGGCCTTGATGAGCCGGCCCATTGCCTGGCCCGCGCCTTCATCCAGCTGCGTGGCCATCAGCCACTGCGAACCGTCGATGACGATCGGGTTGGCGCCGAGCTGCTCCGTGCCGGCGGCTGATTCGAGGCCGAGGAGGCCACCGCCGATGGTGACGGCGTTGACCTGGCGGCCAAGCTTTTCGGTGAGTTCGGCAATGGCCTTGTTGATGGCCCAGACGTCTTCGAGCGTGCGGTAGACGTGTGTGTGCTCGGCGCCGGGGATCGGCAGGCGGGCGGCATTGGAACCCGTCGCGACCACGAGGTGGTCGTATTCGAAGATGCTGCCGGCTGCCGTCTCCACGGACTTGGCTTCGTGGTTGATTTTGACGACGCGCTCGCCGGTCTTCAGGGACAGGGCCTCGTGGTCCCACATGTTCGCCTCGCCCAGGGTGAGGTCGTAGTCCATGACGGTCAGGGCCTTGCTCAGTGCCACGCGGTCGTAGGGGAGGTGGGCTTCCTCAGTGAGGACCGTGACATGCCAGCCTTCGAGGCCACGGGCATGCATTGCGTCCGCAAAACGGTGGGCCGCCGGGCCGCCGCCGGCGACGACGATGCGGCGCGGAGTCTCTGTGCTTGAAGTCTGTTCGGTCACTGTGGGCCTTTCGCATGGGCCGCAGACGGTGCTCTGCAGCTTGTCCATCCAGACTAGGTACCCGCAGTTTCGCTTCAGTTTCCCTTATGTTTCGTGAACTTAACTTCTGCATCACGAATGGATTTCGGGACAGGTGAGTTGCCTTTTACGTCCCGGACACATTCACTGCACGCCGCTGAAACACCGCCGCCCTAGCTTGGATATGTGGCCGCGTCGGCGGTCCGGGCCCGGCAGCCGTTCCAAAGAGCGCCGGGCCGCAGGCAATGCGAGAGGGGCCGGAAATGACCGCAATACTTGAACTTGATGACCAGACCACCGGATTTGCGACGGGATGGAACCGCGTCTGCGCCGTGGAGGAACTGGAGCTGGCCTGGGGTGAGGCAGCACTGATCGCGGGCCGCCAGGTTGCGTTGTTCCGCACCGCGCCGGCCGAGGTGTTTGCCGTGGCCCAGGAAGATCCCGCCACCGGCGCCCATGTGATGGCCCGCGGCATCGTCGGATCCCGCGGTACGCGGCAGACCATTGCGTCCCCGCTCCACAAGGAGGTCTACGACCTGGAAACCGGTGAGTGCTTTGGCACCGCTGAACTCCGCCTCCCCACGTTCCGCACCCGCGTTGTTGGCGGTTACGTCGAGGTTGAGCTCTAGCGCTTAAGCACGCCTACCAAAGCACGCCAGTCAGGGCGTGCCTGCCAACGCACCCCGGGCTAAAGCCCCAGCGCCTCCCGTACATCTCCCAGCACGCCGTCGAGCGCTGCCCGGGCCGCCTGCCGCGCCTCGGGCAGCTCCGCGGCTGAGCCCACGCTCCGGATGACTTCGAGGTAGCACTTGAGCTTCGGTTCGGTGCCGCTGGGGCGGATGATCACCCTGCTCAGGTCCCTCGTGAGGTAGAGCAGGCCATCCGTCGGCGGCAGGTTCTCGCTGCCCTCGGCCAGGTCCCGGAAGGTTTCGACGGCCGAGCCGCCGAAGGATTCCGGCGGGCTGACCCGGAGCCGGTTCATCATGGCGTCCAGCAGGCCCAGGTCCGCCACGCGGATGCTGAGCTGGTCGCTGGCATGCAGCCCGTGCACCAGGTACAGCTCGTCGAGGGTATCGAAAATAGTCTTGCCGTCCGCCTTGGCCGCTGCCGCGAGTTCCGCGATGAGCACGGCGGCGGAAATACCGTCCTTGTCCCGGACCAGTTGCGGGGCCACACAGTATCCCAGCGCTTCCTCGTAGCCGTAGAGCAGGCCGGGAACGCGGGAAATCCACTTGAACCCGGTCAGGGTCTCCTCATGGGAATACCCCGCCGCAGCCGCGATCCGCGCGAGCAGGCGCGAGGAAACAATTGAATTCGCGAAAACGCCCTGGGTGGTGCTGCCTCCGCCTGCAGCGAGCCTTGCCACAATGTGGGCACCGAGCAAGGCGCCCACTTCGTCCCCGCGCAGCATGCGCCAGGCACCCGTGTCCGGATCCTTGGCCGCAACGGCAGCGCGGTCGGCGTCGGGGTCGTTGGCCAGCACGATGTCAGCGTCCACCCGGGCCGCCGTTTCCAGCGCCAGGTCCAGTGCGCCCGGCTCCTCCGGATTGGGGAAGTTCACCGTGGGGAAGTCCGGGTCCGGCCTGGCCTGTTCGGCCACCAGTGTTACGTCGGTGAAGCCCGCCGCGTTCAGCACGGCAACCGCGGTGTCGCCGCCCACGCCGTGCATGGGGGTCAGGACAATCTTCAGGTCGCGGGCCGGGAACTGCGCGGGCAGTGCCAGGCCAGCCACCGCGGCCTGGTATCCGGCGCTGATGGACGGCTCCAGAACGGTCCAGCCCGTGGGGGCAAGGGCAATGGAGTCCAGCGCACCCACCCGGCCGATTTCGGCGGCGATCCGGGCGTCGTACGGTGCCACGATCTGCGCCCCGCGCCCGCTTTCCTCCACCGCGTGCCGGCCCAGGTACACTTTGTAGCCGTTGTCCTGCGACGGGTTGTGGCTGGCAGTCACCATCACACCGCCGTCACAATCCAGCGACCGCACCGCATAGGCGAGCAGTGGCGTCGGGAGCGCCTGCGGCATCAGGAAGGTCTCTATACCGGCGGCCGTGAAGATCGCGGCGGTCTCCTCGGCGAAGATATCCGAGTTGTAGCGGGCGTCAAACCCGACGACGGCGCGGGGCCGGGTGCCCGGCGAGGCCTCCGCGACGGCGGCGGTCAGGAACGCGGCGAAGCCTGCGGCAGCGCGCCGCACCACAACGCGGTTCATCCGGTTGGGTCCGGGGCCAAGCTCCGCGCGCAGGCCGGCGGTGCCGAACTGCAGCGTTCCGCTGAAGCTGTCCTCCAGATCCTGGCGCGCAGAGGGAACCCCGTCCTCGGAGAGCTGGATGAGTTCTGTCAAAGCGGCGGCAGTGGCGGGATCCGGGTCCTGGGCGGCCCAGTCCCGGGCGTCGCTCAGCAGCTGCGGAAATTCGGCATCGGAAGACGTCATAGGAACAAGCTATCGCCTATCCGCCGGTATCCGCTGCCCGACAAGCACCGCGGGGAGTCCTTGACAGTAAATTTTCTGGACACGTAATGTCTGAAAAATGAAGATGGGCCAGGGGGTCGAGTGGGCGCTGCACTGCTGCGTAAACATGTCCTGGGCCCCCGCCGGGGAGGCCGTGAACAGCGCCCGGCTCGCGGAACTGTATCAACTGCCCGCCGCCTACCTGAACAAGCAGTTGCAGGCACTGGTCCGGGCCGGCATCCTCTCCTCCGTGTCCGGGCCCCGCGGCGGCTTCCAGTTAGCGAAACCCGCGGAAAGGATCACCGTGCTGGACGTCGTCCTGGCCATCGAAGGTCCGGAACCGGCCTTCCGCTGCGAGTCCATCCTCGCGAACGCGCCGGGTTCGGATCCCGCCGAAGACTACCTCCGCAGTTGCCTGGTATCCCAGACCATGCGCCAGGCCGAGCTTGCCTGGCGGCAGACGCTGTCCCGGCAGACTGTGGCAGGCATCGCCGCCTCAGTTGAGCGGAAGTTTCCCGGATCCCGCAAAGACACGCTTCGCCTGCTGATGCCCGCCAGGAAGCAGTAATCAGAGCTTGGCGATGATTTCCGCGAGCAGCTTGGAGATGCGCGGTCCGGCGGCCTGGCCGGCTTCCAGCACTTCCTGGTGGCTCAGCGGCACCGGGCTGATGCCTGCGGCGAGGTTGGTCACCAGTGAGATGCCGAAGACCTCCATGCCTGCATGGCGGGCAGCGATTGCCTCGAGCGCTGTGGACATGCCCACCAGGTCGGCTCCGATCCGCTTGGCGTACTGTACCTCCGCCGGCGTTTCGTAGTGCGGGCCGGTGAACTGCGCATAGACGCCCTCGTCCAGGGATGGGTCAACTTCGCGGGCCAGCCCCCGGATCCGGGCGGAGTACAGATCTGTCAGGTCAACGAAGGTTGCGCCTTCGAGCGGGGACGTGGCGGTGAGGTTTATGTGATCTTTGATGAGAACGGGAGTGCCGGGGGTCCAGCTTTCATTGAGGCCGCCGCAGCCGTTCGTGACCACCAGGGTCCTGCAGCCTGCCGCTGCCGCCGTGCGGACTCCGTGCACTACTGCGCGGACGCCCTTGCCTTCGTAATAGTGCGTCCGGGCACCGAGCACCAGCGCGCGCTTGCCTTCCTTGGTCAGGACGGACCGGATGGTGCCGACGTGGCCCTCTACTGCCGGCGCGGAGAAGCCTGGGACCTCGTCAGCGGACAGCGTGGCGGTGGTCTCACCGATCAGGTCGGCGGCGTCGCCCCAGCCTGAACCGAGCACCAGCGCGACGTCGTGGCTGTCCACTCCCGTCTCCTCGGCGATGTAATCGGCGGCCGCGCGGGCGGCATCAAAAGGGTCCGTGTTCAGGAATTCTGTATTACTCACTGGTACAAGCTATCGTGCCTGCGGTTCGCTGCCCAGCAGTGGCGCAGGTCCCTTTTATTGGTGTGCGGCGGCGGATGGTAGAGAATGGATCTTTGTGACTACGCATCCGGATTTCAGCTCACCTCGCATCGCAATTCTTGGCGGAGGGCCCGGTGGCTATGAAGCCGCCATGGTGGCCGCGTCCCTGGGGGCGCAAGTCACCATCATCGAACGCGCCGGCCTCGGCGGTTCCGCGGTGCTCACCGACGTCGTCCCTTCGAAGACCCTGATCGCGACGGCGGACCTGATGACCCGCGTCGGTGAAGCGGGGGAGCTGGGCGTGAAGTTCGACGTCGACGGCGGCGATTTCGCCCCGGTGATGCGCGCGGACCTGAAGCACATCAACGACCGCCTGCTTGGCCTGGCGCGGAAGCAGTCCGAGGACATCCGGAGCGGACTCGAGCACCAGGGCGTGCGCATCCTGATCGGCTCCGGCCGGCTGCTGGACAACCACACCATCGAGGTCCTCACCGTTAACGGCACGGAGACCGTGGAAGCGGACACCATCCTGCTCGCGGTCGGCGCCCATCCCCGCGAACTTCCCACCGCCCGGCCCGACGGCGACCGGATCCTGAACTGGGCGCAGATCTACAACATGGACGAGCTCCCCGAGGAACTCATCGTGGTCGGTTCCGGCGTCACCGGCGCGGAATTTGCCTCCGCCTATAACGGCCTGGGCTCCAAGGTCACCCTGATTTCCAGCCGCGACCGCGTGCTGCCGGGCTCGGACACCGACGCCGCCGAGGTCCTGGAAGGCGTCTTCGAACGCCGCGGCGTGAAAGTGCTTTCCCGCTCCCGCGCCGAAACGGTGGAACGGACGGACGACGGCGTCGTCGTCACCCTGGGTGACGGCTCCAAGGTGACCGGCAGCCACTGCCTGGTCTGTGTCGGTTCCATCCCCAACACGGCAGGCATCGGCCTGGAGGAAGCCGGCGTGGCGGTCACCGAGAGCGGCCACATCAAGGTGGACGGCGTCTCGCGCACCACCGCCCCCAACATCTACGCCGCCGGTGACTGCACCGGCGTCCTTGCCCTCGCATCGGTCGCGGCCATGCAGGGCCGCATCGCCGTGGCCCACTTCCTAGGCGACGCTGTCATGCCCCTCAAGCTGCACCAGGTGGCCTCCAACATCTTCACGTCGCCGGAGATTGCGTCCGTGGGCGTGTCCGAGGCGGAGATCGATTCCGGCAAATACCAGGGCGACGTGGTGAAGCTGTCGCTGCGCAGCAACGCCCGGGCCAAGATGCGCAACCACCGTGACGGGTTCGTCAAGATTTTCGCCCGGAAGGGTTCCGGCACCGTGATCGGCGGCGTTGTGGTGGGTCCGAACGCCTCCGAACTGATTTTCGCGATTTCCATCGCCGTCACCCAGAAGCTTCACGTCGACGACGTCGCCAGCACCTTTACGGTGTACCCGTCACTCAGCGGCTCCATCTCCGAAGCGGCCCGGCGCCTGCACGTCCACATGTAGCAGGCTGCGGCTCACCCGGGCGGCCACGAGATACAGCAGCCCGGTGATCAGCGGGATCACGCTGACGGCGGAGAGGGACACCACTCCGGCGAGGCTCCCCAGTGCCGAGAACGCGACGGGTCCCAGTCCGAGTGCCACCAGCAGCCAGCCCGCATCGGGTGTCCGTTTGAGGCCCAGGACGGCTGCCGGAAACGCCAGGACCAGGACGGCCACCGCCCGGAAGGGCCCGTTCGCGTTCTCAAACGCACGCCACGATGCCGAGTCGACGGCGAACCAGATGCCCGCAGCGATGAGCAATGCGGTCAGCATGGTCAGCGCAGGTGCAGCCCACACGGGACGAAGCCATGCAAGCACAGCGAGTGCGGCCATCGGAACGGTCCACGACACGATCAGGATGACCCCGTCCATTCCGCCGGGATCAGCCAGGGCGTAGCCGCTGATGAACAGGCCGGCGAGTACGGTGAAGGCAGCCATGATCGCGGCTGCGGTCCAGACGAGGGCGCGCGCCCTTGCGGAACGGTCGGGCTGCCGCAGGGAGACGATGCCCATGGCCCCGGCAGCCAGGATGAGTGCGGCCGCGGCCAGGAAGATCGTCACGGCAAACATGCCAACCCTCCTCCGTCGTCACCGACCGTAGCTTCCATGACACCCTCGCTCCGCGGGCGAGGCAAGGGGCCAAAGTCCCACGGAGGAACCGGAAGCAGTTATTGTCAGATTGATAAAAATGGTGGTAGCGTCTTTGTTATCAGCTTGATAATAAAGACGGGAAGCGCCATGAACCACCTGATCGCCTGGATGAACTCCCCAGCCTTCGCCCTCTTCGATACTCCGGTCAGCTGGATCGAGGTCATCGGCTTTGTGACCGGCGCGGCGTGCGTCTACGGAGTCGCCCGGCAAAAACTGTGGAACTGGCCCCTCGGCATCCTGAACAACATCTGTTTCATCGTTCTGTTCCTGGGTGCGGGCCTCTACGGCGAAACAGTCCTCCAGCTGATTTTCGCCGCCGTCGCTTTGTACGGCTGGTACAACTGGGCGCGCGGTAACGCCAGGACCGTGGGTAGGAACGACCTTCCCATCCGGGACGCCTCACGGAAAGAGACGCTCATTGGCCTCGGCGCTACGGCCGCCGGCACCGCCGTCGTCGCCATGGTCCTCACCCACGGCACCGACTCCCAGGTGCCCTGGCCGGACGCCTTCGTCCTGACTGCTTCCCTGGCGGCAACCTACGGCCAGGCCAGGAAGATTTTCCAGCACTGGTACGTCTGGATCCTCATCGATGTGGTCTCCATCCCGCTGTACTTCAGCCGCGGGCTGACGCTGACCGCCATCCTGTACCTTGGATTCCTGTGCATTTGCGTCTATGGGCTCATCGACTGGAAGCGCACCCGCACAGCCGAAGCGCCCGATGCCTTCCCAGCGACCGTCACCGCAGGAGCCTGACATGTACAAGAACGCCATGGTCATCGGCAAGTTCTACCCGCCCCATGCCGGACACGCCCACCTCATCGCGACGGCCGCAGCGCAGGCGGAGCGGGTTTCGGTCCTGGTCCTGGGCAGCCGGTTTGAGTCCGTGGACGTCGCGGAGCGGACGCGGTGGCTCGCGGAAGAATTCTCCGGCCACGCCGGCGTGCAGGTCATCGGCATGCGCAACGATTGCCCGGAGGACTACGGGTCCGACGAGATCTGGAAAGCCCAAAGCGAGCTGATGCGCCTTGCCCTGAAGACCCGCGGCGTCGGAGCCATTGACGCGGTCTTCAGCTCCGAGGCCTACGGATCCAGGCTTGCGGCCGCCTTCGGTGCTGAACACGTCCTCGTTGACCCGGCACGGTCCGCGTACCCGGTTAGCGGGACGCAGTGCCGCGACGACCTCAGGGCTGCGTGGCCCAACATCATCGCCCCGGCCCGGCAGCAGATGTGCACCCGCATCATCGTCGTCGGCGCCGAATCAACGGGCACAACAACCCTGGCAAGGGCACTTACCGACTACTACCGGCCCCGGTTCCCGCGCATCGCCGACGTCCCCGAATTCGGCCGGCAGTACACCTACGAGAAGTTCGATGCCCTGCGCGCGGACAAGCCGGACGCCGTGCTGGAGGAGATGGTCTGGACCGCCGCCGACTTCGGGCTCATCGGCAGCCGGCAGAACGGGATGGAGAACGCCGCCGCCGATGCCTGTCCGTTGGTCATTGCCGACACCGATGCCCTGGCCACCACACTCTGGGAACGCTTCTACCTGGGCGAACGCAGCTACGGCGCCTTTGCCGCCGCTTCGGGCCTGCCCCGTCGCGACCTGTACCTTGTCACCGATCACGAGGGTGTTGCATTCGAAGACGACGGCTGGCGGGAAGGTGAACACCGCCGGGCCGAAATGACCGAATGGTTCAAGGAGACCCTCACTGAGGAAGGGCACTCCTGGATCCTGGTCACAGGTGATCCCGATCGGCGGATGCGTACGGCGGTTGAAGTCATCGACGCAATCCTGGCCCGGCAGCACGGTTTCACCTCGCCGCCGTGGGCCACCCGCACCGTCCTGGAAGGCGCAGCGGTATGAACAGGACACCCAATGGTGAGCAGGAATTTCTCCACGCCTACACGCCAAAGGATTACCCGTCCGTTGCCCTCACCGTGGACCTGGTGGTTCTCGCAGTGGCAGGGGGAGTGCTGCACTCGGTTCTGGTCCGCCGCGGTGTCCACCCGTTTAAGGGCGGCCTCGCGCTGCCCGGCGGGTTCGTCGGCGTCCGGGAGTCGGCAGAGCAGGCAGCCTTCCGTGAACTGGCAGAGGAAACGGGCCTGGACCTCGGCCGGCTGCCGGTGCACGTTGAACAGCTGGCCACCTACAGCGACCCGGACCGCGATCCCCGGATGCGGGTGGTCTCCGTCGCACATCTGGCCTTGCTGGCCACCGACGGCCAGGCACTGCCGGCACTGTCCGCCGGTTCCGACGCGGCGGCCGCGGAGTGGCATCCCGTCCATGAGGCGCTGGAAAGTCCGATGGCGTTCGACCATGCTTCAATCCTCGGCGATGGCCTGGAACGGCTTTCGGGGAAGCTGGAATACACCACCGTCGCCGCCCGGCTGGTGCCGCAAGAGTTCACCATGACACAGCTTCGCACCGTCTATGAGGCAACCTGGAACACGCGCCTGGCAGCGGGAAATTTCACCCGCAAGATGCTGCCCCACCTTCACGACACCGGGCGGAAATCCAAAGCCGCAACAGGGGCGCCAGCAGCGCTTTTCACGGCCACGGAACGCCACATCCACCCGCCCATGAGCAGGCCCGGGACCGACTAAGCGCCCGGCCAGGCGTCACATGATGTCAGGCGGCTGCTGCCGCCTGGAAGTGTTTTTCGATGATGTCCTTGATGTCGGAGTGGCAGCCGCCGCAGCCGGTGCCCGCGCGGGTGGCACCGGACACCTCGGCCACCGTGGAGCAGCCGTCCACAACGGCGTCCTGGATCTTGGTGCCGGTGACGCCGGCGCACCGGCATACGGTGCGCTCCGGGTCGTTGTTGCCGGCGGCAGCCAGCTGGTCCGGTCCGTCCAGGCGCAGCAGCAGCGACCTGTCGGCGGGGAGCTCGTCGCCGCGCTCGAACAGGGATACCAGCTCCGCAGCCGTGCGCGGCATGCCTACGGCCACGAGGCCTTCCAGCACGCCGCCGCGCGTGGTCATCTTGACGTAGCGGCCGTGTTCCGGATCGGCCCACTGCGCAATCTGCAGCCGCGGGCGCCCGTTCACGGCACCGGCGGTGAGCACTTCCTCATCCCAGGGTTCCGCGGCGTTGTCCCCGGCCACTGCCATGTTCATGCCGCGGGCCTTGAGGACAACGACGCCCGGCTTCTCCATGGGCAGCTCGGGCAGTGACTCGGCTGCGTCCACGGAATCGCCGGTGGGTGGACCGTCGACGGTGCCGTCAGCGGATCCCTCGGCGAGGAGCGTCAGGTACTCCGCTAACCACTCCGCCTGGCGCCAGCCCGGCCCCACCAGGCCGGACGGACCGCGTGCGGCCCGGCAGTCGCTGCAGGAAGGATCGGGGCAGCGGACCTCGGCGCAGTCGCCGATCGCGAAGATGTGCGGCTCGTGGTGGGCACGCAGCTTGTGGTCCACCAGGATGCCGGTGGCGGTGGACAGCCCGCAGCCTTCGGCGAGCTCCACGCGCGGACGGACGCCGCAGGACAGCACCAGCAGGTCGCCGTCGATCGCCGAACCGTCATCCAGCAGCAAGGCGGAGAAGCCGCCGTCGGGAGCGTTGTGTTCCACCCCCGTGGAGCGGGCGTTGCCGGCCATCCGGACGCCGCAGTTGCGCATGCTGGCGGCGAGCACCGCACCGCCGCCGCGGTCGATGTTCCGGCCCAGCGGATGCGGGCCGTTGTGGACCACGGTCACCGTGGCGCCTTCCTCGGCGGCCGCCAGGGCCGTCTCGAGGCCAAGGACGCCGCCGCCCAGCACCACCACGCGCTTGCCGCCGGCGACGGCCTGGCGGAGGACCTCGGCGTCGCGCAGGTCGCGCAATGCGGTCACTCCGGCTGGCAGCACGGGGTGGGCCGGGTCCGGGTTGAGGCCGGTCAGGTTGGGGATCACGGGGCGGGAACCGGTGGCGAACACCAGCCGGTCGTAGTGCGGCTTCGTGCCGTCGGTGAGGACGACCTGCTGGCGGGCACGGTCCACCCGTCGGACACGGACGCCGAGCCGGACGTCCACGCCGTCGGCGATCAGCGCGGCGGCATCGGAGAGGGCCAGCGCTGAGGCCGTCGTCCGCCCCACGCCGAGGTCGGCCACCAGCACGCGGTTGTACGCGGCGTCTGTCTCCTCGCCGATGACTGTCAGGTGGGCGAGCCCGCTGCGCACTGCCGGCAGCAGCTCATCGATCAGCCGCGCGGCGACCGGACCAAAGCCCACAATTACAATCTGCTCACTCATGAGGCCTCCGATGTCTGAAGAACGCTGTGCTGGAGTCCGTTGGCAGCCACGCGGACCCACACCTTGTTGAATTTGAACTCGGGCATCCCGGAAATGGGATCGGTGGCGGCTTCCGTCAGGCGGTTGGCGCTCTCGAGCTCCGGGAAGTGGAACGGCAGGAAGACCGTCTCGGGCCGGATCGCCGTGCTGAGTTCGGCCCGGCACACCACCTCGCCGCGCTCATTGGCCACTGAAACGAACGAACCGTCGGTGATGCCCATGGACGCCGCGGCGGCAGGGTGGATCTGCATCTTCGCCTCCGGCTGGGAAGCCAGCAGCTCGGACACACGGCGGGTCTGCGCCCCGGACTGGTAGTGCTCCAGCAGGCGGCCGGTGATGAGCGTCATGGTCTTGGCGGCCGGGTCTGCGCCATCCCTGCCGGGGTTCGCAGCAGGAGCACGACGGCGGCGCGGCGCCACCGGGGTCATGACCGCCTTGCCGTCGGCGTGGGCGAAGCCGTCGAGGAAGAGCCGCGGCGTGCCGCTGCTGCCCACGGGGTACGGCCAGTAGGCCGCTTCGCCGCGGTCCAGCATGGCGTAGCTGATGCCGGAGTAGTCAGCGAGGCCGCCCGCGGAAGCCAGGCGGAGTTCCTCGAAGACCGTCTCGGGATCCTCGCTGTAGGTGGACGGAGCCTCGAGCGCCTCGGCGAGCCGTGCCATGATCCAGAGTTCGCTGCGGGCGCCGGCCGGCGGCTGCAGTGCGCGGCGGCGGCGGAGGACGCGTCCTTCGAGGTTGGTCAGTGTGCCTTCCTCCTCGGCCCACTGGAGAACCGGCAGGATGAGGTCGGCTTCGGCCGCTGTCTCGGAGACGAAGAAGTCGCAGACCACCAGGAAGTCCAGGCTGCGGAGCCCTTTGATGACGGCGTTGGCATCGGGGGAGGCCACCGCGATGTTCGAGGCGTGCACGAAGAGGCAGCGGACGCCGTCGGGCTGTCCGAGGGACTTCAGCAGCTGGACGGCGGGGAGGCCGGGGCCGGGAATCAGGGATTCCGGCACGCCCCAGACCTTCGCCATGTGCGCTCGCGCGGCGGGGTCGGTGATCTTGCGGTAGCCGGGGAGCTGGTCGGCCTTCTGGCCGTGCTCACGGCCGCCCTGGCCGTTGCCCTGGCCGGTCAGCGTGCCGTAGCCGCTGCGGGCGGAACCGGGCAGCCCGAGCAGCAGGCTCAGGTTGATGGCGGCGGTGGCGGTGTCCGTTCCGTCCACGTGCTGCTCCACGCCGCGGCCGGTCAGGATGTAGCTGCCGCCCTTGGTGGCGCCGTGGGCAAGGCGGCGGGCCGTCTCGCGGATCAGGTCCGCGGGCACACCGGTGAGGGACTGGACGCGTTCGGGCCAGAAGGCGTTGACGCTGCGGACCAGGGCATCGAAGCCGCTGGTGCGCGCCTGGATGAAGTCGGTGTCCGCCAGGCCTTCGTGGATGACTACGTGGGACAGGCCCAGCAGGAGGGTGAGGTCGGTGCCCGGCAGGGGCTGGAGGTGCAGGCCGCCGCCGTCGGACGTGAAGGCAGCGGTGGCGGAACGGCGGGGATCCACCACAATCAGCCCGCCGGCGTCGCGCGCTCCCTGGAGATGCTGCACGAAGGGCGGCATGGTCTCGGCGACATTGGAGCCGAGCATCAGGATGGTGCTGGCGCCGTCGAGGTCTTCCAGCGGGAACGGGAGGCCGCGGTCAACCCCGAAGGCCCTCATGCCGGCGGCGGCTGCGGAGGACATGCAGAACCGGCCGTTGTAGTCGATCCGGGACGTGCCCAGGGCCAGTCGGGCGAACTTGCCCAGCTGGTAGGCCTTCTCGTTGGTCAGGCCGCCGCCGCCGAAGACGCCGACGGCGTCCGCGCCGTAGCGGGCGCGGGTGTCCTTGACGGCAGCGGTGATGAGCTTCAGGGCATCATCCCAGCTGACGGGACGGTGGACGCCGTCGGAGCCCTTCAGCATGGGCTCGGTGACGCGTCCGGGGTGGCTCAGCAGCGAGGCGGAGGTCCAGCCCTTGCGGCACAGGCCGCCGCGGTTGGTGGGGAAGTCGCGTCCGGAAACTTCCAGGACGGGCGCAGCCGCTGCGCCGCCGGCATCAACGGCGGCAGCGGGTACGTTCGGAGCGGGTGGAGCCGGCACGGGGTCTGACCCCGGCTGGACAGCCGGGGTCAGAGCCGCTGGGGACTTCAGCGTCATGGCGCACTGCAAGGCGCAGTAAGGGCAGTGCGTATCGGCGCTTTTGGTCATGTTAGACGTGTCCCATCGCATTTCGGTTGGCGTTGCGGATGTAGCAGGCCCAGCAGACCACCAGCATCAGGACGTATGCCCCGACGAAGCCGTAGAAAGCGGGGGTGTAGGAACCGCTGGCCGTGTTGGAGGCGTTGAGCACCTGCGGGATAACGAACCCGCCGTAGGCGCCGATTGCGGAGATCAGGCCGAGGGCCGAGGAGGCCAGGCGCTGGGTCTGCACCGTGCTGGCGCCCTTGCGTGCTGCCCGGCTGTTGGTGGCGAAGATGATGGGGATCATCCGGTAGGTGGCACCGTTACCGAAGCCGCTGGCGGTGAAGAGCATCAGGAAGAGGACCAGGAAGAGCCAGAAGTTCTTGAGCGGCAGGGTCCAGATCATGGTGAGGGTGATGACCGCCATGGAGGCGAAAGCGGCAACTGTCATACGGGCGCCGCCCATCCGGTCCGCCATGCGTCCGCCGTAGGGACGGGCCAGCGAGCCGACCAGCGGGCCGAGGAAGGCCAGCGAAAGAGCCACAGTACCCACTCCGATGGAAGAGAAGGCGGGGAAGTAGTCCTTGATGAGCTTCGGGAATACACCGGCGAAGCCGATGAAGGAACCGAACGTGCCGATGTACAGCAGGGCCATGATCCACAGGTGCGGTTCCTTGAGCGCAGCGATCGAGCCTGCCACGTCACCCTTGGCGCTGGTGAGGTTGTCCATGTACTTGTAGGCACCGAACGCTGCGAGCAGGATGAGCGGAACCCACATCAGGCCTGCGACCGGAAGGTTGACGGTTCCGGCGGCCAGGAGTGTGATGGCGATCGGGACGGCGAGCTGTGCGACGGCGGCACCCATGTTGCCGCCGGCGGCGTTCAGGCCCAGGGCCCAGCCCTTTTCGCGGGCCGGGTAGAAGAACGTGATGTTGGCCATGGAGCTGGCGAAGTTTCCGCCGCCGAAGCCGGCAAGTGCTGCCACCAGCAGCATGACGCCGAACGGGGTCTCAGGATTGGAGACACACAGTGCGAGTCCGATGGACGGAATCAGGAGCAGCAGGGCCGAAACGATGGTCCAGTTGCGGCCGCCGAACTTCGGGACCATGAACGTGTAGGGGATGCGGAGTGTGGCACCCACCAGGCTGGGCATGGAGATCAGCCAGAAGATTTCAGAGGTGGAGAACGTGAAGCCTGCTCCGGGGAGCTGGACCACCACGATGGACCACAGCTGCCAGACGACAAAGCCGAGGAATTCGGCGAAGATGGACCAGTTCAGGTTGCGCCGGGCGATGGAACGGCCCTGGGATTCCCACTGCTCCTTGTTCTCGGCATCCCAGTTGGCGATCCAGCGGCCGGGGCGGACTTCAAGGGCGGGGGCGTCAGCGGTGCGGGTAGTGCCGGGCTGCGCGCTGGATGAAGTGGCAACACTTCCGTGCCACGGCTCGGAGCCAGTCTCAGGGGAATTGCCGGCTCCGGCATCTGCGTTGCGGTCAACAGTCACGGTGTACCTCCTTTGGGGGTTTGTTGTCCTTCCAAGGTAGAGTCGGCGCGTTTCGTGAAGCGTCGCCGTTTGTTAACGTGCTGTGAAGTTTGCCTATCGTGGCCTTTACGACGGCGTGAGGCGCCGTTAGTGAGACAATTTCAGAAGTCCGCATGGTGGACCCTTTGTCCAGTCGATGGACTTCCGGAACTATTATTGAGACCTATGTATCCCTTAGCCGGGCAGCCTTTTTGGGGATGGACGCCCGGTTCTCACGAAAGTGTTACTACATGTCATCCACTGCCACTTCGCCGCAGCCGGGGTCAGCCAAGCAGGTTAACTCGCGCGGGCGCGTGATCGTCGCCAGCCTGATCGGCACCACCGTGGAGTTCTACGACTTCTACGTCTACGCCACGGCGGCCGTACTGGTGTTCCCCCGGTTGTTCTTCCCGGGACAGAATGAAACCACCCAGCTGCTGAGCTCCTTCGCGGTGTTTGGCGTCGCGTTTATCGCCCGCCCGCTCGGGTCCATCGTTTTCGGGCACTTCGGGGACAAGTTCGGCCGCAAGGGCACCTTGGTGGCCTCGCTGCTCACCATGGGCATTGCCACGTTCCTGATCGGCTGCCTTCCCACCGCGCTGGTCCCGGGCTGGGGCTTCTGGGCTCCGGCCCTCCTGGTGGTCATGCGCTTCGCCCAGGGCCTAGCGCTCGGCGGCGAGTGGAGCGGAGCGGCCCTCCTGGCCACGGAGAATGCACCCGCCAACAAGCGGGCGATCTACGGGACGTTCCCGCAGCTCGGTGCGCCCATCGGCTTCATCATCGCCAACGTGATCTTCCTGGTGGCCAGCTACGTCCTTACCCCGGCAGCCTTCGAGGCCTGGGGCTGGCGCGTTCCGTTCCTGCTGAGCGCCGTCATGGTGATCATCGGCCTTTACGTCCGCCTCAAGCTCATTGAAACGCCGGCCTTCACCAAGGTGCTCGAATCCAACGAGGTGGCCAAGCTGCCGCTTGCGCGGGTCTTCAAGTCGAGCTGGCGGCAGCTCATCCTGGGCACGTTCATCATGCTCGCCACCTACGTGCTTTTCTACCTGATGACCACGTTCACGCTGACTTACGGCACCCGGCCCGCGTCGCTGGATGCCGCCAAGGCCGCTGCGGAGAAGGCCGGCAAGCCGATGACCGAGGCAGCCGCCGCGGCGTTCGTTCCCGGGCTGGGCTTCACCCGCAACGACTTCCTCTGGATGCTGATTGCCGGCGTCGTGTTCTTCGGCATCTTCACCCTGGTTTCCGGTCCGCTGGCCGAGAAGTACGGCCGCCGCAAGATGCTGCTGGTGGTGACCGGCGGAATCTTCGTGTTCGGGCTGCTGTTCGTGCCGCTGTTCGGCGGCGGGTTCATCGGCACCATGGCACTCCTCATCATCGGGTTCTCCCTGATGGGGCTCACGTTCGGGCCGATGGGTGCGCTGCTGCCGGAACTGTTCCCGACCAACGTCCGGTACACCGGCTCTGCTGTCAGCTACAACGTGTCCAGCATCCTGGGCGCGGCTGTGGCGCCGTTCATCGCCGTCGCACTCTGGGAACAGGCTGACGGCAGCCCCGTCCTGGTCGGTATCTACCTGACCGCCATGGCGGTCCTCACCCTGGTGGCGCTGTTCCTGAGCAAGGAAACCCGGGACCTGGACTACGAGAACAACGTGGCCTGACCCGGCCTTCGCCCTTCACCACAATGCCCGGTACCCCTTCGCGGGGTGCCGGGCATTGTTGTATCCCGCCGCTACCGTGCGTAGCGCTCCACGAAGTTGCCCAGGATCTTCATGGGTTCCGTCGCGGTGAACTGCCGGGCGTTCTCCATCAGGATTTCGGCCGATTCCGGCGGAAAGTAGCCTGCATGGCGGTAGATGTCGATCCTGGTGACCAGCCCGTCCGCATCGAGCTCCGGGTGGAACTGGGTGGCGTACAGGTTGGTCCTGATGCGGAACATGTGGACCGGGCAGGCCGCGGAGCTGGCCAGGACCACGGCGTGCGAGGGGAGGACGGTGCAGGCTTCCTTGTGGCCGGTGAAGGCCGTGAAGGTCTCCGGCAGCCCGCGCAGGAGGGGATCCTGCAGCCCTTCGGCGGTCAGCTTGATGGTGGCACCGCCCAGGCCCTCGCCATAGGTCCGGTCGATCACCGCGCCCTGGTGCAGGCCCAGCGTGCCCACCCCGTAACAGGCTCCGAGGAACGGGAAATCGGCCGGCACGATGCGGTCCAGCAGCAGGGACAACTCACGCTCCACCCGGTGCTGGGCCGCGCTTTTGTGATGCGCAGGATCGCTGGAAGTGAAAGGGCTGCCGCCCACGATCACCCCAGAGTAATCGGAGAGGTCCAGCTCGGGCAGGGGCCCGGCTTCCATCCGGATTCGCCGCAGCTGCGCGGGGTCGAGTCCGCCATAGCGCAGGTAGGCCTCGTATTCTTCCTCGGCAGCCTTGTCTTCGGCGCGCGATGCTAGCAGTAGAAATGGCTTCACACGCTAAGTCTGCATGGAGCCGCCCCCGTGCGCCATGGGCGCGCCGGGGGCGACGGGCATTGCTGTGTAGCGGTGGGCTGAGACCGCTCCGGGTTCAGTCTTCGATCGTTGCGATCACGGCTCCGGCGGACACCGTCTCGCCGGCGACGGCGGCCAGGCCCGTGATGGTGCCCGCCCGGTGCGCCGTGAGCGGCTGCTCCATTTTCATCGCTTCGAGTACGACGATGAGATCACCTTCGGCAACCACGACGCCTTCGGCGACGGCCACTTTCACGATGGTGCCCTGCATGGGGGACGTCAGCGCGTTGCCGCCGGCAGCTGCAGCCGCGCCGCCGGACCGTGAGCGCTTTTTGGCCTTGGCCGGCTTGGCGGAACCGCCACCGGTGCTGAACGATCCGAGTGACGCGGGCAGCACGACCTCCAGGCGTTTGCCGCCGACCTCGACGACGACGCGCTGGCGATCGCCGGCCTCGGACGCTTCGACGTCGGTGCCGGTCGGGGTCCAGGCGGGAATGTCGTTGACGAACGCCGTCTCGATCCAGCGGGTGTGGACTTTGAACGGTCCCTCTGCCGGGGCAAAGTCGGGGTTGGTAACAACGGCGAGGTCGAAGGGGATGACGGTGGGGATGCCCTCCACCACCATTTCCTCCAGGGCGCGGCGGGAACGCTGCAGTGCCTGGGCGCGGGTGGCGCCGGTGACGATCAGCTTGGAGAGCATTGAGTCGAAATTGCCGCTGATGACATCGCCCTGCTCCACGCCGGAGTCGATCCTGATGCCGGGGCCGGTGGGGTTCTTCAATGTGGTGATGGTGCCGGGAGCGGGCATGAAGTTGCGGCCCGGGTCCTCGCCGGTGATGCGGAACTCGATCGAGTGTCCGCGCACCTCGGGGTCGTCGTAGCCGAGCTTCTCACCGCGGGCCAGCCGGAACTGTTCGCGGACGAGGTCGATTCCGGTGACTTCTTCGGAGACGCAGTGCTCCACCTGGAGTCGGGTGTTGACCTCGAGGAAGGAGATGGTGCCGTCCTGGCCCACCAGGAATTCGCACGTTCCGGCGCCGAGGTAGCCGGCCTCCTTGAGGATGGCCTTGGAAGACTCGTAGAGGCGGCGGTTCTGCTCTTCGGTGAGGAACGGTGCCGGCGCCTCCTCCACGAGCTTCTGGTTGCGCCGCTGCAGGGAGCAGTCGCGGGTGGAAACCACAACGACGTTCCCGTAGGCGTCTGCCAGGCACTGGGTTTCGACGTGCCGGGGCGCGTCCAGGAAGCGCTCGATGAAGCATTCGCCGCGCCCAAAGGCAGCGACAGCCTCGCGGACGGCGGATTCGAAGAGTTCCGGGATTTCCTCACGGGTGCGGGCCACCTTGATGCCGCGGCCGCCACCGCCGAAGGCAGCCTTGATGGCCACGGGCAGGCCGAACTTGTCCACGAACTCGAGGATCTCTTCGGCGGATTCCACCGGATCGGCGGTGCCGGGGACCTGCGGTGCGCCCACCTTCTCCGCGATGTGGCGGGCCTGGACCTTGTCGCCGAGGGCGGAGATGGCCTCCGGGGAGGGCCCGATCCAGGTGATGCCGGCCCCGATGACCATGGCAGCGAACTGGGCGTTCTCGGCCAGGAAGCCGTAGCCGGGGTGGATGGCGTCGGCGCCGCACTGGTGGGCGACCTCGATCAGCTTTTCCATGACCAGGTACGACTCGGCAGCGGTGTTCCCGCCCAGTGCGTAGGCTTCGTCCGCCAGGCGCACGTGCAGGGCATCGCGGTCCGGGTCGGCGTAGACCGCCACCGAGGTGATGCCTTCGTCGCGGGCGGCGCGGATGATGCGCACAGCGATTTCACCGCGGTTGGCGATCAGGACTTTGCTCAGCCGCTTGGAGCTCGTCAGGGCGGCACCTGCGTGGCTTGGGGCGGCGGACTGCTCTGGACTTGCGGACTGCTCCGAATTTGCTGACAAGGCGTCTCCTTCTTTCCTTCAGGGAGCCTAGCGCGATTTTGAGGGTTCCGCCGATATTACTTGCGGATTCCGCGCGTAAAGCTTCCAACCTTTGTAGGGTAGCTACAAAGAGCTGCGAATTGGTTCACTCAGCTCGGACCTCAGCGGGGTCAATGGCCCCGCCGGTCCACAGTTCCGTGATGCCCACCTGCGCCTGCCCCAGCAGGCCGCGGAGGGTGGATATGGAGAGCCCGACAACGGTGTGGGGGTCGCCGTCGACCTTCCGGATGAAGGCCCCGCCGTAGCCGTCGATCGTGAAGGAGCCGGCGCACTGGAGCGGTTCACCCGTGGCGATGTAGGCTTCGATCTCCTCGCCGCTCAGCTCCATGAAATGGACCTCGGCGGAGGTCACGGCGCCCAGCGTCGCGCCGGAACCGGCGCGTTCGCCTCCGCTGTTCTCCGACGAGTCGGGGTCGGTGTCGCGGCAGTCCACCAGCCAGTGGCCGGTGTGCAGGATGCCCATGCTGCCGCTCATCCGCCGCATCCGTTCCCTTGCCACCTCCGCCGTGTAGGGCTTGCCGTGCGCCTCGCCGTCGAACTCGAAGACGGAATCGCAGCCGAGCACCAGGGCGCCGTCCGCGTCCGGCAGTGAGGCGACGGCCTCAGCCTTGGCGCGCGCCAGCAGCAGGGCGGTGTCGTGCGGATCCGTCACGCCATAGCGGGCCTGGACGGCGTCTTCGTCCACGTCGGAGACCAGGATCTCGTGCCGGATGCCGGCGTGGCTCAGCAGTTTGGTGCGGGCGGGGGACTGGGAGGCAAGGATGAGGCGGGTCACCGCTCCAGCCTAGTTCCCTTCGGCCCGGTTGGCAGTGCCATTAGAGCCTTCCGTTGGGAGTGAAAGGCCACGGCCCAAGCCGGACGAGGGTGCCCAAAAATGTCAGAGCCCAGAGGGACACTTGAGCCATGGACGGCAATTGGGGGTCCGAAGCGGATCTGGCAGCAGCAGCGCAGCGCGGTTGCGCTTGCTGCTGCGGTCAGGGGCCGGCACTGCATGATGCGGCAGTCGTTGCCCTATGCGGAGACGCCCTGTGCGGAGACTCGTCTGAGCACGACGGTGCCCGGTTGATTGATGAGATCCGGGTCTTGGAGGACAGGAAGTCCGCTTTGGCTGCCCGTCAGGCCCGGCTGTCTGTCGCCTTTGATCAGTTGCAGCGCCGGCAGCAGTCCGACGTCGGGATCCCCACTGACCAGCCCGGAGTCGGCGTAGGAGCGCAGATCGCCCTCGCCCGTCGGGAGTCCCCGGCGAAGGGGAGCCGGTTGTTGGGCCTGGCCAAGGCGTTGGTGACGGAGATGCCGCACACGCTCGCTGCCTTGGAGACCGGTCAGCTGAATGAGTGGCGGGCCACGTTGCTGGTGCGGGAAACGGCGTGCCTGTCCGCGGCGGACCGGTGCGCGGTCGATGCGGGACTCGCTGCGGATACCGGGACACTGGCCGCAGCCGGCGACCGGACCCTTATTGGCACGGCTAGGGCCGCTGCCTACCGCCTGGATCCTCGCTCGGTGACGCAACGCGCCGCACAGGCCGCCACGGGCAGGCACGTGAGTCTCCGTCCCGCCCCTGACACCATGTGCTGCCTGACTGCCCTGCTGCCCGTTGCAGCCGGTGTCTCCGTTCAGGCTGCGCTCATCCGGAACGCGGACTCCCTCCGTGCCGGCGGGGATCCCCGCTCTAGTGGGCAGATCATGGCCGACGACCTGGTCGAACGGATCACGGGCACGCCGGGCGGGATCAGCGGCATTGAAATTCAGCTCGTCATGACCGACCGCACCCTCTTCCAAGGCGACAGCGAACCCGCACGCCTCCCCGGCTACGGGGTGGTTCCCGGCGGCTGGGCCAGAAGCATCATTGGCCGGGACGGTTCGGCGCGGGCAAGTTCGCTGCCCGGCGCTCCCGCGCCGGCCGGACCCCTGCCAGGCGCTTTGCCATCAGGAGCGGCAGCTGATCGGGCGTTCAACACGTGGATCCGTCGTCTGTACACGGCCCCCGCCACGGGTGAGCTGGTGGGGATGGATTCCCGGGCCCGGCTTTTCCCGGCGGGGCTCCGCCGCTTCATCGAGGCGCGCGACGACACGTGCCGAACACCCTACTGCGACGCCCCCATCCGGCATCTGGACCACATCGTCCCCTGGCGCGGCGGCGGCGCCACAACACAGGCCAACGGCGCCGGGCTCTGCGAGGCCTGCAACCACACGAAGGAAATGCCGGGCTGGAAAGCACACCCGCCCAACGGACCAAACGCACTCGGCGGAACCAGCGCCGGCGGTGGAACCAGGCATGCCATCCAACTGACAACCCCCACCGGCCACAGCTACCAATCCACCGCACCGCCGCTGCCCGGGACTCAACGCGGTAGCCCGGCCACAGACTCCTTTCACCACACAGAGTCCGGGCATCCGAAAGAGATCCGCCAACGGAAAGAGATCCGCCACCACGCCAAGATTCACCGGCGTGCCCTCCGGTCACGGAGTGATGACCCTCTCGCGGCATAGCTCGGCGCGGGAAACGGTCGGTGCGGCGTGCTGGCCTGTCGGGGCCGCTGCGCCTAACGGGCAGGGACCACCGCGTCCTCGGGTTCGGCCGGGGAGACCGCGGCCGGCGTATCCTTGCGCAGCTTCGCGCCCTCCACATCCACGTCGGGCAGGACGCGGTCCAGCCAGCGCGGCAGCCACCAGGCCTTGCCGCCGAGCAGGTACATCACGGCCGGGACGATTGTCATGCGCACCACAAAGGCGTCGACCAGCACACCGAAGGCCATGGCGAAGCCGAGCGGCCGGACCATGTTCAGGTGCGAGAAGATGAAGCCGGCGAACACGCTGACCATGATGATGGCGGCCGCCGTCACCACAGCGGCGGCATGGCTGAACCCGCTCCGGACGGCGTGCTTCGCTGATTCCCCGTGCATGAACGATTCGCGCATGCCGGAGGTGATGAACACCTGGTAGTCCATGGCCAGTCCGAACAGCACGCCGATCAGGATGATGGGCAGAAAGCTCAGTACTGCGCCCGGATTTTCGACGCCGAATACCGCCCCCAGCCAGCCCCACTGGTAGACGGCCACCACGGCGCCGAAGGCCGCGGCGAGGGACAACAGGAAGCCTCCGGTGGCGAGCAGCGGCACAACAATGGAGCGGAAAACCAGCAGCAGCAGGATCAGGGACAGTCCCACCACGATGGCCAGGTACGGAGGCAGGGCATCACCGAGTTTGGTGGAGACGTCCACGTTGCCCGCCGTCTGGCCTGTAAGGCCGATGCCGACGCCCGTGGTGTCCTGGATTTCGGCGTTCCTGGCCCGCAGTTCCGCGACTACCTGAACGGTGCTGGCGCTTGCCGGGCCCTCCTTCGGAATCACCTGGAACACTGCGGTGCGGCGATCCTCGCTCAGGGCAACCGGCACCGCGGCGGTGACGTTGTCCACGCCGCGGAGGATGTCCGCCACGTCGAACTGTTTGGCCCGGGCTTCCGCTTCGGTGAGTCCGGCCGGGAAGTCGCCCACCACCACGATGGGGCCGGTCATGCCTGCGCCGAAGCTGCGGCCGGTGACGTCGTAGGCCTTGAAGGCCTGGGACTCCACCGGTTCCGAACCGCCGTCGGGAAGCGCAAGGCGGAGCTGGCTGGCGGGCAGCGCCAGGACGCCCAGAAGTGCCACACCTGCCAGCAGTGCCATCACCGGGTGCCGGGTGACCAGGCCGCCCCAGCCGTGGCTGCTGCGGTGTTCTTCCCGTGCCCGGTCCTCGGTCTCGTGGCCTGGGGCGGCGTTGTGCCGCTCGGCCTTCGCCCACGCCCGCTTGGAGATCAGTTTCCGGCCAACCAGAGAGAGTACGGCCGGAGTGAGGGTCAGGGCCACGACGACGGCGACCGCCACCGTTGCGGCGGCGGACAGGCCCATGACTGCCAGGAACGGCAGCCCCGGAACCACCAGGGCGGCCAGTGCGATGATGACGGTCAGCCCTGCGAACAACACCGCGTTGCCCGACGTTCCGGTGGCCAGGGCCACGGACTCCTCAGGGTCCATGCCGGTCAGCAACTGGCTGCGGTGCCGGTTGACGATGAACAGTGAGTAGTCGATGCCCACCGCGAGGCCGAGCATGAGTGCCAGCATCGGGGAGATGGAACTCATGTCCACGGCGCCGCTGAGGGCGAACGTGGCGCCCACCCCAACAGCCACGCCCACCACGGCCATCAGCAGCGGAAGCCCCGCGGCGATCAGGGTACCCAGCATCACGATGAGCACGAGGGCGGCGATGGCGATGCCGAGGATCTCCGAAATGCCGAAGAGCTCGGAGATGTCTTCGGTGATTTCCTTGCTGGCCAGGGCCGTGACGCCGGCGGAGGAGGTTTCCCGGGCGATGTCTTGGACCTGCTGCCGTGCCTCCGGGGTCAGCCCGTTGATAGAGGTCTTGAACTGCACCTGGGCGATGGCGGCCTTGCCGTCCTCCGACACGAAGCGCATTCCCTGCGATGCCTCCAGCTGGCGTTTGCCGGCCGCAAGCTTCGCGGCGCCCGCCTCCAGTTCTTTGGCGCCGGCGTCGAGCTTTGCCTGGCCTTCGGTGAGGGCCGCCTTTTGCTGCCCGAGCTGCGCCTCGATCGCTGCGGCGGGCATGCCGGCGGCGGCCATCTGCTGTTCTGCGGCCTCAAGCTGCGCCTTCCCCGCAGCCAGCTCGGCGGCGGCCTGATCCAGCCGGGACTTGCCCGCTGCGGCCTGCTGCTCGCCGTCCGCGAGGTCGGCGGCTGCCTTGTCGAGCTGCGCCTGCGTCGCGAACGGATCCACTGTGCCCTGGACATCGGGAAGGGTCTTGAGCTTGGTCAGCGCGGCGGAAACCGCATCCTTGCCGGCCTGGCTGAACTGGCCGTCCCGGGCCTCGAAGACAATGGTCGCTGAGCCGCCGGAGGCGTTGGGGAGCTCTTTCTTGAGCTTGTCCGCCATCTGCTGGGTTTCGGTACCGGGGATCTGGAAGTTGTTGGACATAGTGCCGTGGAAGGCGGCGGCAGATCCGCCCACGGCCACAAGCACCGCCAGCCAGAGGGATATGACCAGCCAGCGGCGGCGGTACGAGAACTTGCCGAGCCGGTAGAGGAAGAGGGCCATGTCAGTGCCGATCTGTGGAGGGGGTGGCGGTGGGCATGAAGCCTGAGCCGAGGAGGCCCATGGCGTCGATCAGGAGTTGACGGAGTATTGACAGGGACTTGGCCGAAAGGTCGGCGCCGCACCGGGCGAACCAGACGTCCATGGCGGCCTTGCCGCAGGAGATCACGGAACCGGCCAGTGCGCGCAGGTAGAGCTCGTCGAGTTCGGCGCCGGGGGTCCCGGCGAAGCGCTCCCGGGCCGCTTCGATGATCTGCCCGGTGCAGTGGTCCCAGGCTTCAAGTTCGGAGCGGTTCAGCTGCGGATTCGACTGCGAGAGGCTGTACAGCTCGGCCATAGGGGCCACCGTCATGGGGTCGGCCAGCTGCACCAGTGCCGCGCGCGCCGATTCGAGGATGGGCTCGTCGGCGCGCCTCAGCCGGAACTGCGCCAGGGCGTTGTCCAGGAATCCGTGGGTAATGGAGGCCAGCGCCGCCTCCGTGCTGCCGAAGTAGTTGAAGAAGGTGCGGCGGGAGATTGCTGCGGCGTCGGCAATGTCCTCCACGGTGAAGTTCCCCGGTCCCTTGCTGCGCAGGAGCCGCAGGGAGGCGTCGGTGATGGCCTGCCGGGTCGCGGCCTTGTTGAGTTCCCGGCGCGACGGCGCGGGCGGATCAGGAACGGTACCGCCGGTATGGGTTGTGGGCATGCGCTTACACTACGTGCATATTTACACTCTGTGCAAGTTTCTGCAGAGGCCGGATTCACAGCGTCCTAACAGCTTGGTGACAGCTCATCCTTATGCTGATGCCGCAGCCTTAGGGAAGGTAGGCGAACTGTAACTACCATCGGAAAGCAGCCGTGTTCCCGCGGCAGATCGAGGAGACGTGCCATGTCTAGCAGAAAGAAGTTGGGCCTCGGCCTGGGCGCTGCGGCCCTGGTTGTGGGGGCCGGGATTGGTGTCAGCGGAATTGCGTCGGCCGCCACTACGCCGACGCCCACACCGTCAGCCAGTGCATCGCCTGACGCCGGCACTGGCGGGCACAACCGAGGCCACCAAGGTGGACGGCACGGGCACGAAGGTGGTGTGCGGGCATCGGAGCTCGCCGCCAAGCTCGGTGTCGACGAAGCAAAGGTCGCTGACGCGCTGAAGGCGTTCCGTGAAGCAAACAAGCCATCCGGGCGTCCTGCCGAGGGCACGAAGCCGGACCGGGCCGCCATGGAAGCCGCGCTGGCCAAGTCCCTCGCGGAGTCCCTGGGCATCGACGAGGCGAAGGTCACTGCCGCCCTTGAGGAGTTGCGCAACGAGGCCCAGTCAGAACGCGCAGCCGCCCTGAAGACCCGGCTGGATAGAGCGGTGGCGGACGGTAAGCTCACGCAGGCCGAAGCGGACGCTGTCACCAAGGCCGTTGAGCAGGGCGTGATCGGCGGCGGAGGCCGCTAGGCCCGTCCGTCCTTGCAGTGCCGCCGGGCTCCCGCAGAGATCGGCGAAGACGCCAATACGCAGAAGTCCCCCGGGAGATTCCCGGGGGACTTCTGCGTTCTGACGACGCCGGATACTAGGCTCTTGCGCCTGCCAGCGGGCGGTCCTCGGCGGAAGCGGCCGCCGTCGGATCGGCAACCGAACCCGCCGCTGCGTCGGCGTCATCGTCCGCGAAAGGATCACCATTGCGCGGGGCGTTGTACAGAGCCTCGTCCAGGATGCCCTGGCGCTTGGCGACGATAGTGGGGACGAGCGCCTGTCCGGCGACGTTGACCGCTGTGCGGCCCATGTCGAGGATCGGGTCGATCGCCAGCAGGAGTCCGACGCCGGCCAGCGGCAGTCCCAGCGTGGAGAGGGTCAGGGTCAGCATCACGACGGCGCCGGTGGTTCCGGCGGTCGCGGCAGAGCCCAGTACCGAGACGAGGGCGATCAGCAGGTACTGGCTGAAGTCGAGCTGGATGCCGAAGAACTGTGCCACGAAGATCGCGGAGATGGCGGGATAGATCGCGGCGCAGCCGTCCATCTTGGTGGTGGCGCCCAGCGGCACGGCGAAGGAAGCGTAGGCGCGGGGGACGCCCAGGCTGCGCTCGGTCACGCGCTGGGTCAGCGGCAGCGTGCCCACGGAGGAACGGGAGACGAATGCCAGCTGCACGGCGGGCCAGACGCCGGAGAAATACTGCTTGACGGAGAGCCCGTGGGTACGGACCAGGACCGGGTAGACCACGAACAGGACCAGGGCCAGGCCGACGTAGATGGCGAACGTGAACTTGCCCAGCGAACCGATGGTGTCCCAGCCGTACACGGCTACGGCGTTGCCGATGAGGCCTACCGTACCCAGCGGCGCGATCCGGATGATCCACCAAAGGACCTTCTGGATGACGGCGAGGGCTGAGGCGTTGAGGTTCAGGAACGGCTCGGCGGCCTTGCCCACCTTCAGGGCGGCCACACCGACGGCGATCGCGATCACCAGGATCTGCAGGACGTTGAAGCTGACGGCGGTGGTGGCCACGCCCTCGGTGACGGTGGTGCTGGCGCCCAGGCCCAGGAAGTTCTTGGGGAAGAGGCCGATGAGGAAGGCCCACCAGTCACCGGATTTGCCCGAGTACTTGGCTTCCTGGGTGATGCCGGTGCTGGCACCCGGCTGCAGCAGCACGCCCAGGCCGATGCCGATCAGCACGGCGATCAGTGACGTGATGGCGAACCAGAGCAGCGTGTTCCACGCCAGCTTCGCGGCGTTGGATACCTGCCGGAGGTTCGAGATGGAACTGACGACGGCGGTGAAGATGAGCGGTACCACGGCGGTCTGCAGCAGCGAGACGTAGCTCGATCCGATGGTCTGCAGGGTGGCGCCGAGGGCATTCGGGCTCGCCTTGGTGCTGCCCGTGTACTTGGCCAAAAGACCAAGGCCAAGGCCCACGATCAGGGCCGCGATGATCTGGAAGCCGAACGAACCGGCCCATTTGGGCAGCCGGAAGCCGGTGTTTCCTGCGGGGGAGGGGGTGCTGGTTTGAGTGCTCACCCGAACACGCTAGGCGCAGGTTTCATACCATCACGAACGCACGTTGAGAAATGTTACGGGAATAAAAGCGTCACCAGCGGTGGGCGCCCCCGAAAAACGGCGTATTTAGGCGCGTTTATGAAGTTATTCCCCGCAACCATGTGGCAAACATCTCGCCCACGTGCGCGGGGCCCTACCCCAGCAGCGCGCGTTTGAGGGTGTCGAGGCCAACCGAGCCGATGTTCAGGGCCTTGGTGTGGAATTCCTTAAGGTCGAAGCCGGGGCGGGCTTCGAGTTCGGCGCGGATCTGCTCCCACAGGCGCTGGCCCACCTTGTAGGACGGTGCCTGGCCCGGCCAGCCCAGGTAGCGGGCGAACTCGAAGTTCAACTGGCCCTCGCTGATGGCCAGGTTCTCCTTCAGGAAGCCGTAGCCCTTGTCCGGCGTCCAGGTTCCGTTGCCCCAGCGTTCCGGAACCTCCAGCTCCAGGTGGACGCCGATGTCGAACACCACACGCGCGGCACGCATGCGCTGCATGTCCAGCATGCCCATATGGTCGCCCGGGTCCTGCAGGTAGCCCAGCTCCTGCATCAGCTTCTCGGCGTAAAGTGCCCAGCCTTCGCCGTGCCCCGACGTCCAGCAAACGTTGCGGCGCCACTTGTTTAGCAGCTCGCGGCGGTAGATGGCCGTGGCGATCTGGAGGTGGTGTCCCGGGACTCCTTCATGGAACACCGTGGTGGTCTCGGCCCACGTGGTGAAAGTGTCCTCACCGGCGGGGACCGACCACCACATCCGGCCCGGCCGGCTGAAGTCGTCGGTGGGTCCGGTGTAGTAGATGCCGCCCTCGTCGGTGGGGGCGATCAGGCATTCAAGGGTCTTCATGATGTCCGGAATCTCGAAGTGCACGCCGGCGAGATCCGCCACGGCCCTGTCCGAGAGGCCCTGCATCCAGGCCTTGAGCGCGTCGGTGCCCTGGAGCTGACGTGCGGGATCGCTGTTCAGGATCTCCTTGGCCTCCTCCACCGAAGCGCCCGGGTGGATTTCGGCGGCCACGCGTTCCTGTTCGGCAATGAGCCGTTCGAGTTCCTGGACACCCCAGGCGTAGGTTTCGTCGAGGTCCACGGTGGCACCGAGGAATTCCCGCGATGCCAGCGCATACCGGTCGCGGCCCACGGCATCCTTGGCCGGGGCCACGGGCAGCAGCTCAGTGGACAGGAAATCCGCCAGCTTCGCATAGGCCGCGCGGGCCGCGGCAGCGCCGTCGTCGAGCTTTGCCTGAAGGTCCGCGGAAAGCGGACCTTCCTTGGTCTTTGCGCCGGAGGCCATTTTGGCGAAGAAGCCGTCCTCGGCTGCGTACTTGGCGCCTTGTTCGATGACGATGGACACCTGCCGCTCAGCGGAGACCTTTCCTTGCTTCCTGGCGGACCGCAGCGACTCGATGTAGCCGTCGATCGCTCCGGGGACGCTGTGGGCGCGGCCGGCGATGTGCTCCCAGTGTTCCGCGGAATCGGTGGGCATCAGGTCAAAGATGGCGCGGATATTCTGCGCCGGCGACTCGATGTTGTTCAGTGCGGCGGCATCCCAGCCGGACGCGTGGATTTCCAGCTGCAGTCCCAGCCGTTCGCGCATGGCGTCCAGCGTGACGGCGTCCACGTCGTCTTTCGGCTCCAGCCCGTCCAAGGCCGCCAGGGTTTCGCGCGCTGCGGCGTCGAACTCCGCTAATCCGGCCGGCGAGAAGTCCTGGAATTCAGTTTCGCTGCCCGGCACCCCGAGTGTCGTGGCGAGGCTCGGGTCGAGCCTGATGAGGGTTTCGGTATAGGCGTCGGCGACGGCGTCGATGGCTGTGTGGGGGCGCGCGGAGGCTGCGGGTTCGGTAGTCACCCCACGAGACTAACGGGGCAATCCCAGTTATGAAAGACTCACTGAACTTTTCGCTTAGCCCCGGCTGCGCTTCCAGGCGCCCGGCCCGGGAGTGGGGGCCAGCCGCAGCTGCTGCCGGCGGACCCACTGGCGGACGCTGGGCTTCGACTTTCCCTCTGCCACGGACGTGCCAAGGGACAGTACGACGGCGGCCAGGGCCGCCAGTTCCACGTCCGTCGGTTCGCCCTTGACCACGGAGAACAGCGGCTCCTGGGCGGTCGTTTCGCCAGGTGCCGTTTCGTTCCCGGCCGGGTTAGCGGCTGGCTCCACTTCCGGCGTCACAGCGGGATGTTTCCGTGCTTCTTGGCGGGAAGGCTGGCGCGCTTGTCCCGGAGGGCGCGCAGGCCCTTGATGATCTGCACCCGGGTTTCGGACGGGGCAATGACGGCGTCCACATAGCCAAGCTGGGCCGCCTGGTACGGGTTCAGCAGCTCTTCCTCGTACTGTCGGATGACCTCAGCGCGCTTCGCCTCGACGTCCCCGCCGGCCTCGGCAACGGAGGCGAGCTCGCGGCGGTACAGAATGTTGACGGCGCCTTGTGCGCCCATCACGCCGATCTGAGCCGTGGGCCAGGCCAGGTTCAGGTCGGCGCCGAGCTTCTTGGACCCCATCACGATGTACGCGCCGCCGTAGGCCTTGCGGGTGATCACGGTGAGCTTGGGAACCGTGGCCTCGGCGTAGGCGTACAGGAGCTTGGCGCCGCGGCGGATGATGCCCTGGAATTCCTGGTCCTTGCCGGGCAGGAAGCCGGGGACGTCCACGAGCGTGATGATGGGGATGTTGAAGGCATCGCAGTGCCGCACGAAGCGCGCGGCCTTTTCCGAGGCCGAGATGTCGAGGGTGCCCGCGAATTGCATGGGCTGGTTGGCCACGATGCCCACGGTGTGGCCTTCGATACGGCCGTAGCCGATCATCACGTTCGGCGCGTAGAGGGCCTGCATCTCCAGGAAGTGGCCGTCGTCCACGATCTGCTCAACGACCTTGCGCATGTCGTAGGGCTGGTTGGCGGAATCCGGGATCAGCGCGTCCAGGGTGAGGTCGTCGTCGTCGACTTCCAGCTCCTGCTGGTGCTCCAGGACGGGGGCCTCGGCCAGGTTGTTGGAGGGCAGGAAGTCCAGGAGCTCGCGGACGAATTCGACGGCGTCCGCTTCGTCGGAGGCCAGGTAGGTGGAGGTTCCGGTGGTGGCGTTGTGCTGGCGGGCGCCGCCGAGGGTCTCCATGTCCACGTCCTCGCCGGTGACGGTCTTGATCACGTCAGGGCCGGTGATGAACATGTGCGAGGTCTTGTCCACCATGACCACGTAGTCGGTCAGGGCGGGGGAGTAGGCCGCGCCGCCGGCGGAGGGGCCCATGATGAGCGAAATCTGCGGGACGACGCCGGAAGCGTGGACGTTGTTGCGGAAGATATCCGCGAACATTGCCAGGGACGCGACGCCCTCCTGGATGCGGGCACCGCCGCCGTCGAGGATGCCCACCACCGGGCAGCCGTTGCGCAGCGCGAACTCCTGGACCTTGACGATCTTCTCGCCGTTGACCTGGCTCAGCGAGCCGCCGTAGACGGAGAAGTCCTGGCTGTAGACCGCCACGGGGCGGCCGTCCACCGTGCCGTAGCCGGAGACAAGCCCGTCGCCGAGCGGCTTCTTCTTCTCCATGCCGAAGGCCGTGGAGCGGTGCACCGCAAGGGCGTCGAACTCGACGAAGGAGCCCTCGTCCAAAAGGAGGTCGATGCGTTCACGCGCGGTGTTTTTGCCGCGTGCGTGCTGCTTTTCGATTGCTTCCGGGCCGGAAGGCTGCTCGGCACGAGCCTGGCGGTCGCGGAAGTCTGCAATCTTGCCCGCTGTCGTTGTCAGATCGTGGCTCATCAAGTGTCTCCGGCTCTGTAGCTGATAGTCGCTGGTCCCGTTGTGCTTCGGCGCTTAAGTAGCTTCCGCACAAAAACAGGACCCTGAGGGCTAGTCTAGTGACGCTATTCGCCCGGACCGCTGTAGAAACCCTACAATTTTCTGCCTTTGAGTGACACTGACCGCTATGTTACCCATCAGTAACATAGTTCGGCTAGAGTGTCTTCATGACTTCAAGCAATGATGCTTCGGGCACCGCCGCAGGGCCGTACCAGGCCGCCGGTTCCCTTCAGGGCCGCACCATCCTGATGTCCGGCGGCAGCCGCGGTATCGGACTGGCCATTGCCCTCCGCGCCGCCCGCGACGGCGCCAACATCGTGCTGATGGCCAAGACCGGCCAGCCGCACGCGAAACTCGAAGGAACGGTTTACAGCGCCGCCGAACAGTTGGAGGCGGCCGGCGGCCAGGCGCTCCCGATCGTCGGGGACGTGCGCAATGACGACGACGTCGCCGGTGCGGTTGCCGCCGCCGTCGAACAATTCGGCGGCATCGACACCGTGATCAACAACGCCTCGGCCATTGACCTTTCCAAGACCGACGCCGTGGACATGAAACGCTATGACCTGATGCAGGACATCAATGTCCGCGGCACCTTCCTGCTGTCCAAGCTCGCGCTGCCCGCCCTTCGCCGCTCATCGGCCGCCAATATCCTGACCCTTTCGCCGCCCCTGAACCTGGACCCCAAATGGGCCGGAATGCACCTTGCCTACACCATGGCCAAATACGGAATGAGCCTCACCACGCTCGGACTGGCCGAGGAACTCAGGAAAGACGGCATCGACGTGAACTCGCTGTGGCCCTGCACCCTGATCGATACCGCCGCCATCCGCAACATGCCCGGAGGCGAGAACATGGTCAAGGCCGCACGCGGTCCGGAGATCGTGGCGGATGCGGCCCATGCGGTGCTGACGCGCAGCCATGCAGTTAGCGCCGGCGGCTCCCGGAGCGGCAATTTCTACACGGACGAACAGGTGCTCGCCGCGGCGGGCGTGACCGATTTCTCCCCGTACAGCCTCGGGGCGCCGGAGGGCCGGCTGGTCCCTGACATTTTCCTCTGAGAACCCCGCAGGCCGCCGCCGCAGCTGCGGCAACTCGGTAGGATTCAACTATGGACGCCCCACAGCCTGCCGACGGCCAGGACCCGAGCAACGTGCCTTCTCCCGAGAGTAAGCCGGAGTTGCCTTCCGCGGCCCGGCCGGAGGCCGCGGCCCGGGTCGGACTCAACAGGAACGAGTTGAGTGGCGAGGATTTCCTGGCGGCCAACGGGATAGCGCAGCTCATTGTGGTGGACTCGACAGGGTCCACCAACGCGGACCTCCTGCAGGGGGTGACCGTGGACCCGCACGCCTGGCCGGACCTCTCCGTGCTGACGGCAGAGCACCAAACGGCAGCGCGCGGCCGGCTCGACCGCCACTGGGAGGCGCCGCCGCTGAGCTCCGTGTCTGTCTCAGTGGTCCTCCGGCCGGTCAACTCGGAAGGGCGGCCGCTGCCCACCCACAGCTACTCCTGGTTCTCGCTGCTTGCGGCCCTTGCCTTGCGCGAGGCACTCCTGGAAACGGCCGGGATCCCGGCCGAGATCAAGTGGCCGAACGATGTTATGGTGCGGGGCCGGAAGATCGCGGGCATCCTGGCGCAGCTGGGCCCCATGGGGGACGGAACCGTTCCGCCCGTGATCCTTGGCACCGGTCTCAACGTGACACTGACCGCATCGGAGCTCCCTGTTCCCACGGCGACGTCCGTGCTGCTGGAGAGCGCCCGGACCGTCGACCGGACCACGCTGCTCAAGAGTTACCTTTCGCGCTTTGCCGCCCTGTACCGCAACTTCTGCAATGCCGACGGCGACCCCGCCGCCGGGATGGCCGGCGGGCCGTCGCTGCACAAGAGGGTCGAATCGGTGATGTCCACGCTCGGCAAGCAGGTCCGCGCGCAGTTGCCGGGGGACCACGAAATCATCGGCCACGCATCCCGCCTGGACGAATACGGCTCCCTCCTGGTGGTCGATGCGGGCAAGCACGAGCACGTGGTGACCGCCGGGGACGTGGTTCACCTCCGGCCATGGACGCCGCCGGGCGCGCCGGGCGCGGGAACCGGAACCGCGGAAAGCGGATATGCGTAAAGACCTCCTGCCGGGCGAACAGGTCATCACTGTCACCCGGCCCCAGCCCCGGAGACTGGCTTTCCCGGGGTTGCTGTTCATCGTGGCGCCCGCTTTGGGGGCCTTCGCGAGTGCCTGGATTGTGAAAGGGGAACCGGCCAGGCTGGTGCCGCTGATTACCAGGGAATGGACCTTTTGGCTTGTCGCAGTGTGCGTCGCCGGAGTTGCGTGGATACTGTTGGGGTATTGCCTGCCGCGCGTGCTGAGATGGCACGCTACCCAGTACGTATTGACCAGCAGGCGGATAGTTGCCCGTTACGGCATGTTGCGCAGGCGGGACATGCAGATCTCGCTCGCATCGGTGCGGCACGTCGGGGTCAGCCAGTCGCTGTGGCAACGCATATTGCGTTCCGGGAATATATCGTTGGATACCGGGCACGGTGTGGATGCCGTGATCCCGGACGTTCCGGAGGCTGCGAAGTTTCGAAACTTCGTCCTCGACGCCATCGATGAGCTGCCGGACGGCGCGGTTTTTGAGGCCGACCGGGCGCAGGGAAACGCCGGGGACGCGTCGCAGTACCGGCCGTGGGATATGGGGGAGCAGTGGGATACGAGAGAAGGTGGAAGAGATGAGCGCTGAGAATGCCGGGGCTGTGAACGAGGCCGAGCCCTCTGTGCTGCCTTCACCGCCGGACGCCGTAGTGGAATCCGTCACGCTCGAAGCCGCTGTCCTGGATACGGCAACCCTCGAACAGGTCTCGTTGGACCCGGCTCCGGGACTGGTGGACCGTGCCTCCGTTGATCCGGTTTCGCTCGATTCTGCCTCCGTGGGGGATCCGCTGCTCGGAGCAGCCCTGCCCGGTCGCCCGGCCGATGCCCGGCCGGCAGTGCACCACCCGATACCCCACGACCCCGCGCCGTATGATCCAGCACACGCAAGCCGGTCCGCCGAGTCTGTCGAAGCCACTCCCACCGGAACCCTCTCCGCCGAACGGCTCGCAGCCAAAGCGCTCGAAGCCAGGCTCCTTGGCGGAGAACGGAAGCTGCGCCGCCGCGAGGTGGCGGCCGGTGCCGGACTGTCCTTGCTGTCCGCCCGCAAGCTCTGGCGTGCCCTGGGGTTTCCCAACCTCGGCGATGAGGACGTCGCCTTCACGGAACGTGACCAGGCGGCACTGTCCACCATCGTGGACCTTGTCCGGACGGGGAAGCTCACCGAAGAGGCCGCCATCTCCGTTACCCGTGCCATCGGGCAAATGACTGACCGCATGGTGGTTTGGCAGATCGAGGCGCTCGTGGAGGATTTGGTCCACCAGCAGGGTGTGCCGGACGCCGTGGCCCGCAAGATGCTGGTCAACCAGCTGCCGTCGCTGGTGGATGCCCTTGAGGAAATGCTGACGTACTCCTGGCGACGGCAGCTCAATGCCGGTGTCCAGCGTCTTGCCGTGCGGGCAGAGGCCGGACTGCAGGCCAGTGAAGAGGGCCGTGAGGGCGACGAGGATGACGCCCCGCTGCCCCTTGCACGGGCCGTGGGTTTTGCGGACCTGGTTTCCTATACAAGCCTTTCCCGGCGCATGAACGAGAAGACGCTCGCGCAGCTGGTGCAGCGCTTTGAGAACAAATGCGCCGAGATCATTTCGGTCGGTGGCGGCAGGCTGGTGAAAACGGTGGGGGACGAAGTCCTTTACATTGCCGAGACTCCCGCGGCCGGCGCCGAAATTTCGCTCGCCCTGTCGCATGCCTTCACCGAGGATGAGATCCTTCCGCAAGCGAGGGTTGCCATGGTGTGGGGCCGCATACTCTCGCGCCTGGGCGACATCTACGGCCCCACCGTTAACCTGGCCGCCCGCCTGACGTCGCTGGCCGATCCCGGTACCGTCCTGGTCGATTCGATGACTGCCGCGGCACTGGAAAACGACGAGCGGTTTGTGCTGGAGCCGCAGCAGGCCGAGGAGGTCCGCGGCTTCGGGGAAATCCACCCTTTCCTGCTGCAGCGCGGCAGTGGCCGGGGCCTGATCCTGGACTGATGCCCGAACCCGGGTTCCCGCCGCAGGGAACCGCGGCGTGAGTTTCTAAAATTGATGGTCTTATGACATAGTCGGACTGATCCGGCTATTTCGCACAGCGGGTCCTGGCATGCCCGGAATGCATTTTTTGTGGGGGAAAACTGGTAATGAAACGGCTACGGGGTTCCGTGCGGCCCGATTCAGGATCGAAGCCGGGCAGCCGGCGCGCCAGCATTCTCCGCGGCACCGTTTTTGCGGTGGCCGGTGCTGCGCTGGTGGCGGGTGCGGTGATTTATCCCGGGTTCAAGACCACTGAGGTGGAATTGAACGACGGCGGCGTGTGGGTGGTCAGCAAGGCCAGGAATGCTGTGGGCCGGCTGAATTATCCCTCGCGGGTGCTTGACGGTGCGGTGACTCCCGCGAGCACTACCTTCGACATCCTGCAGGACGCCGGTGACGTCTTCGTCGACGACGAGACCGGGTCCACGCTGAACCAGGTTTCTCCGGCCAACATGCAGCTGGGCGGGGATAAGAAACTGCCGGGTTCGGCGGATGTGAGCTTCGGTTCCGAGGTTATTTCCGTCACTGACGCAGCCAAGGGCAAGGTCTGGGCCCTGTCTCCGTCCACCGTCAACGCTTTTGACGAGGAATCCACGGAACCCGTGCTGGCCGCTTCGCAGGGCACCGTGTCCGCGGTGGGTTCCGACAACCGGATTTACAGTGCTGATCCGAAGTCGGGCGCGGTGACTGTCACGGCCGTGGATGCGAACGGTGAGGTGACGGCGACCGAGTCCACCACGTGGGACGGGCTCAAGGGTGCGGGTGATCTGCAGCTGGCGGTGGTGGGGGACAAGCCGGTGGTGTTGGATGCTGGCCGGGGGAAGCTGTTCCTGCCGGGCGGGCGTGAGCTGGATCTGGCGGATGCGCGGGATGCGAAGCTGCAGCAGTCCGGTCCGGCTTCGGACGCGGTGGCTGTGGCGACGCCGAAGGCGTTGCTGAAGCAGCCGCTGGACGGGTCGACGGCAAAGACTGTGTCGTTTGGCGGTGAGGGTGTTCCGGCGGCGCCGGTGCAGCTGGGCGGGTGTATTCATGCGGCGTGGTCGGGGGCGAACAAGTATGTGCGCGACTGTGTGAATGATGCCGATGACAAGAACGTGGACGTGCCCAAGGCGAGTGCGTCGCCGTCGTACGTGTTCCGGGTGAACCGGGACCTGGTGGTGTTGAACGACGTGAACTCGGGCAATGTGTGGCTGGTGAACCAGAACATGCAGCTGGTCAACAACTGGGACGACGTGATCCCGCCGCAACAGACCTCCGACGACGCGGACAAGGACTCCGCGGACGAAGTCCAGCAGACCGTCCTGCCGGACCGGACCAAGCCCAACAGCGCACCGGTCGCCAAACCGGACACGTTCGGGGTGCGCGCCGGAAAGACTGCCATCCTCCCCGTCCTGGACAACGACACCGACCCCGACGGCGACATCCTCACCGTTCGTGCCCCTGATCCGATCAAGTCCGGGCTCCTCGCCCCGATCTACGGTTCCACCGGCTTCCAGGTCAGCGTCCCTGCCGACAAGACCGGTTCGGAAACCTTCAAATACTCAGTGGACGACGGCCGCGGCCTCACAGCCTCCTCCGACGTCACCCTCAATATCATTCCGCCGGGGGAGAACTCCGCCCCGCGGCAGAAGCCGAACCGGAACACCACCCTCGTGGTGCAGGCCGGCAAGCTCGTCAGCCAGAACATCCTCACCGACTGGACCGACCCCGACGGCGACGACCTCTACGTGGTCAGTGCCACCGGCAGCGACCCCCGGGACCAGGTCAAGGCCCGGCCCGACGGCCTGCTCAGCTTCCAGGACGCCGGCTCGGAACCCGGCCGCAAGGTGGTCACCCTGACAGTCTCCGACGGCCAATCCACCGCCGAGGGCAAGGTCACGGTGGACGTACGCGCCCCCGGTGCGCTTCCGCCGATTGCCAACGCGGACCACATCGTCGCCGTCGCCGGTGTGGACACGGTCATCGCACCGCTGAAGAACGACTCGGACCCGCAGGGCGGTGCGCTCCGCCTTGCCCAGGTCTCGCCGGACGGCAATTCCACAGCCATCATGGGGGCGGACCAGCAGACCTTCACGTTCAACTCTGCCGCCCAGGGTGCCCACTATGTGTCGTACCTCGTAACCAACGGTCCGGCCAGCGCCCAGCAACTGGTCCGCGTGGACGTGGTCCCCGGCAACGGAGACGGCGCCCCCGTCGCCGTGCGGGACACGGCCCTGCTGCCCAGCGGCGGCAGCGTCCTGGTGGACGTGCTCGGCAACGACTCAGACCCTTCCGGCGGCGTCCTTGTGGTCCAGTCCGTCACGGCGGCCGACGGCCAACCGATCAGTGCCTCGGTGCTGGACCACTCCGTCGTCCGGATCACCGACATCCGGGCGCAGGGCCAGCTCAACGTCAAGTACACGATTTCGAACGGCAAGTCCTCGGCCAGCGGCGACATCGCAGTCCTGGTGGTGCCCGCGCCGGCCAAGCTGCAGGCCCCGCAGGCAAAGCCGGACGAGGTGTCAGTGCGGGCGGGCGACGTCGTCACCATACCGGTCCTCGGGAACGACACCGACCCCAACGGCGGCAAGCTCACCCTCGAGCCGGAACTGGCGCAAAAGCCCGACGACGCCGACGGGCGCATCTTCCGCTCCGGTGGCACCCTGCGCTTTATTGCCGGGGACGTACCCAAGACGGTCTACGCGATCTACAAGGTCACCAATGAATCAGGGCAGTCGGACTCGCAACAGGTCACCATCCGCGTCCGCGCCCGCGATGACGAACGGAACACCCGTCCGGAACCGAAGAACCTGACCGCTCGCGTAGTCTCCGGCATGGTGGTACGGATCCCCGTTCCGCTCGACGGCATCGACGCCGACGGCGACTCCGTGCAGCTGATCGGGGTGGACAAGGCCCCCGCCATGGGCACGGCCGTGGTCAAGGACGGCTACCTTGAATTCACCGCCGCTGGAACTGCTGCCGGCACCGACACCTTCACCTACCGGGTCCGGGACCGGATCGGCGCCGAAAATACCGGCACTGTGATTGTGGGCATCGCTCCGCCGGAAGCCAACAACCAGAAACCCATCGCGGTGGACGACGCCGTGGACGTCCGCCCCGGGCGCAAGATCGCTGTGGACGCCCTCAGCAACGACTCGGACCCTGACGGGGACCCGATCGGGCTGGTTTCCAACGCCTTCGAAGCCCGTCCCGAACTCCGCGTCGAGTCAGCCGACGGAGGCAAAGTGCTGTTCACCGCGCCGGGTGCCGCCGGCAACGAGAGCGTCAGCTACAAGATCCAGGACGACAAGAAAGCCCAGGGCAGTGCGGTGGTCCGGGTCCGGGTCAGCCCCGATGCCGCGCTCAAGGCACCGGCCGCCCAGGACGATGTCATCACCCCCGCCGAGACGCTCGGGAAATCCGCCGTCGACGTCCCGGTCCTGAAGAACGATTCCGACCCCGACGGCGTGGCCTCCGAACTCAAGATCAGCCTGCCGGACGGCAATCCGAACGCCCGCATCGGTGGCGACGGCAACGTGATGGTCAGCCTTGCATCGGCGGACCAGCTGGTCCCATACACTGTCACCGACGTCGACGGCCAGAGCGCCACGGCAGTCATCTGGGTGCCCGGCCAGGGCGAACAGCACCCCACCCTGGCCCGCGCCGACGTCGTTGAAGTGATGGCAGGCAAGGAAATCACCCTGAACCTGAACGAGTACGTCCGGGTCAGGGACGGCCGCACAGCCCGGATCACCCAGACGGACAAAGTCCGGGTGCAGGGAGCGGACGCCCAAAACGTCATCGCCGGCAACGGCAACGCCCTGCGCTACGCCGCGCTCAAGGACTACGTTGGCCCCGGCTCCGTCACCTTCGAAGTGACGGACGGCTCCGGTCCGGACGATCCGCAGGGCCTGAAATCCACGCTGACCGTCATCACCCGGGTGATTCCGGACCCGAACGCCAACCATGAGCCCACCTTCAGCGGAACCGACCTTGAGGTGCCCAAGGGCGAAACTGCGGGCCTGGAGCTGGGCAACCTGGCCAAGGACGTGGATTCCGGGGACCAGGAGAAGCTCAAGTTCGAATTCGACGGAGCCTTGCCGGAAGGCTTCACAGCCACGATTGAGGGGCAAACTCTCAAAGTCAGTTCCGAGTCCGCCATGGCTGCCGGCCGCAAGGGAACCATCCCGCTGAAGGTCACCGACGGCCGTTCCGGACCGGTCAAGGCCTCGGTGACGGCTGCCGTCGTCGCCTCCAACCGGCCGCTCCCGACCGCCAACGAGGACGTCATCGAAAAGGCGAACGCCGGCCGGGCCGAGACCATCAACGTCCTCGCCAACGACTTCAACCCCTTCAGTGATGCCCCGCTGAAGATCGTCTCCGTCGCCGTGGAAACAGGCTCCGCCGCCGGGCAGCCGGCAATCAGCGGGGATTCCATAACCGTTACGCCGGCGGACGGATCCAAGGGCGTTATGGTGCTCCGGTACACGGTCTCGGACAAAACGGACGACCCGTCCCGCCAAGCGAACGGCCGGGTCCGCATCACGGTCCGGGAGAAGCCGGACGCACCCGCTGCACCCGCCGCCACGGACGTGCGCAGCCGGACGGCCGTGCTCAAGTGGGCTCCGCCCGCGGACAATGGGGCACCCATCTCCAAATACACGGTGCGTTCCGCAGGCTTCAGCCAGGACTGCCCCACCACCACCTGCACGCTCAATGGCCTGACGAACAACGTTAAGTACGTCTTCACCGTCACCGCCACCAATGAAGTCAATGAGTCCGAGACCTCACCGCCCTCGAATGAGATCCGGCCGGACGAGAAGCCGTCCCCGCCGGAAGCGCCTGCCGTGAAGGCGGGCGATAAGAACATGGTGATTAACTGGCCGCCGGCCAAGACCGAGGGCTCGGCGGTCAAGAGCTACAACCTCGAGATCTCGCCGTCGCCGGCCAGCGGAGTCGCCGTGAAGAACGGTGTGACCGGCCTGACCTACAGCTGGCCGGGCCTGACCAACGGCGTCCGCTACAAAGTGCGCGCCCAGGCAGTCAACGAGCTTGGCCCGTCGGAGTGGGGCATTTACTCCTCCGAAGACAACCCGGCCGGAGTGCCGGCCGCACCGGCAGCCCCGACCTCCGCCGTGGCCTCCGCGGTGGGAGCCACGAACCAGCTGCGGGTGAACTGGACGGAACCGGACACCAACGGGGACGCGATCAGGAACTACTACGTCACGATGAGCGGAGGCGGCGGAGCCCCGCAGACCCAGGCCATCGCCGGTACTGTACGCACCGCCAACTTCACGGCAAACAATTCCGAGGCCGAATACACGTTCACCGTCCAGGCTGAAAACAAAGCAGGAAAGGGTGCCGTCAGTCTGCCGTCCGCGCCCAGGCGCGCCACCGGCAAGCTTGGCCAGGTCTCCGGTGTTACTGCCACAGCCGCGGGCACCGGGGGAGCCGGGCGTCAGGTGACCATCAACTTCAAGGAACTGACCGCCGCCGAACGCAACGGTTCGGCCCAGGGCGAGGTGAGCTACAGCTACAACGCCAGCACCGGCCAGAGCGGTCCCGTCAAGCCGGGCCAGACGGTCGGCGGCTTCGCCAACGGCACGGCGACCACCATCACGGTGATCGCACACTCCACCGTGGCGCCGAGCTCCAACGCCAGTACCGGAGCTTCGGCCACCCCCTACGGTTCGCCCGGTACACCGTCGGCGTCGGGGCAGGACGGCGCGATGAACCAGAAGTCGCTCACCCTGAACTGGTCCTCCCCGTCGACCACGACCAACGACGTTGCTTTGACCAGGATCAGGATCGACAACGGCGGCTGGGAAGACGTTGCCGCAGCCGGCAGCAGGGTCATCAACACCGGCGGATTCGGTGAGTCCCATCGAATCGACGTGAAAACCGTCAACTCCCTGGGGACAGAGAGCGGCGTTGTTTCGGCGTCCGCCAAATCCGGTGCGCAAGGAGAGTGGATAACGACCGTCGTCAAGGGCACGGATCTGGTCCGCACCTGCACGTTCGAATACGGCAAGGCCAGCTACCGGCCGAAACCCTACTTCGACTGCCAGGGGATCAACAACGGCGATACACCGCCGTGGTTCTACGTCAACAGCGGCGAGCGGATTGTGGTCCACTGCTATGTGATGATGAACGACCAGTGGACCAACACCCCGGATCAGCCGTTCTACCGGGTTGAACCCGGATCGAACCGGAACGTCGGGTATTACATGGTCGCGGGACATTCACAGCTCGGTCAGCCGTACTCCCATGGGATTCCGCAATGCTGATCCCTATGACGGAAGGAACCGCAGGTCAGGCGGTTGGGGAGAGCTCCCCATCGCGGTCCGGCGGCTGGTTGGGTAGGCTGTCGCGGGAAACAGAGAGCCCGGTACCGGGTCTTTGGAAACGCTGCCCTGGGGGCGGCTGCGATTTTGAGGGAATTGAAAACTTGTGACAACTCTGTTCGGCAAGCTGGGTCTCAGGGAGCGCCGCAGGAAGTTGGTTTCGGGCACCGTTTTTGCGGTGGCCGGTGCTGCGCTGGTGGCGGGTGCGGTGATTTATCCCGGGTTCAAGACCACTGAGGTGGAATTGAACGACGGCGGCGTGTGGGTCGTCTCCAAGGCCAGGAATGCTGTGGGCCGGCTGAATTACCCGTCGCGGGTCCTTGACGGTGCGGTGACTCCCGCGAGCACTACCTTCGACATCCTGCAGGACGCCGGTGACGTCTTCGTCGACGACGAGACCGGGTCCACGCTGAACCAGGTTTCTCCGGCCAACATGCAGCTGGGCGGGGATAAGAAACTGCCGGGTTCGGCGGATGTGAGTTTCGGTTCCGAGGTTATTTCCGTCACTGACGCAGCCAAGGGCAAGGTCTGGGCCCTGTCTCCGTCCACCGTCAATGCTTTTGACGAGGAGGCCACCGAGCCCGCCCTGGTCGGTTCGGAAGGCCTGGTGTCCGCTGTCGGTTCCGACAACCGGATCTACAGTGCCGATCCCAAGTCGGGCGCGGTGACCGTCACGACCGTGGACGCGAACGGTGAGACAACGGCCACCGAGTCCAACACCTGGAGCGGGCTCAAGGGTGCGGGTGATCTGCAGCTGGCGGTGGTGGGGGACAAGCCGGTGGTGTTGGATGCTGGCCGGGGGAAGCTGTTCCTGCCGGGCGGGCGTGAGCTGGATCTGGCGGATGCGCGGGATGCGAAGCTGCAGCAGTCCGGTCCGGCTTCGGACGCGGTGGCTGTGGCGACGCCGAAGGCGTTGCTGAAGCAGCCGCTGGACGGTTCCACGGCAAAGACTGTGTCGTTTGGCGGTGAGGGTGTTCCGGCGGCGCCGGTGCAGTTGGCCGGGTGCATTCATGCGGCGTGGTCCGGGGCGAACAAGTACGTGCGCGACTGTGCGAACGATGCCGATGACAAGAACGTGGACGTGCCCAAGGCGAGTGCGTCGCCGTCGTACGTGTTCCGGGTGAACCGGGACCTGGTGGTGTTGAACGACGTGAACTCGGGCAATGTGTGGCTGGTGAACCAGAACATGCAGCTGGTCAACAACTGGGACGATGTTGTCCCGCCCAAGAACCAGTCCAATGACCAGGACCAGGAGTCGGCGGACAACAACACCATCAACATCCTGCCGGACCGCACCAAGCCCAACCGGCCGCCGGAAACCAAGCCCGACGCCGTCGGCGTGCGGCCGGGGCGCACCACCATCCTCAGTGTCCTGGACAACGACTCCGACCCCGACGGCGACGTTTTGACGGCGTCCGTCGGCACTTCCGGGCCCACCTCGGGCACGCTCCAGAACATTTACGGGGGCACGGCCTTCCAGATCACCGTGCCGGCCGACGCCAAACCCGGCACCGAAACGTTCAGTTACAACGCGGCGGACGGCCGTGGGCTCTCCGCCGGCGGACAGGTCTCCCTGAACGTGGTTGGTCCGGACGAGAACAAACCGCCGGTCTTCAAACGCGGCGATCCCACCACCATGCTGGTGGAGCAGGGGAAAACCGTCAGCCAGAACATCCTCACCGACTGGACCGACCCCGACGGCGACGACCTGGTGCTCCTGGAGGCCAAGGCAGACAACGAGCAGGACCAGGTCAAGGTCCGCCGCGACGGGCTGCTCACCTACCAGGATTCCGGGGCCGCGCCCGGCAAGAAAACCGTCACCGTGTCCGTTTGGGACGGCCGCGACACCACCACCGGCAAAGTAGTGGTCAACGTGCAGCCGCCCGGGGCGCTGGCGCCCGTGGTCAACGCCGACCACGTCACCGCCGTCGTCGGCCAGGATCTTGTGATCGCACCGCTGAAGAACGACGTCGATCCCAACGGCGGCGCCCTGCGGCTCGCCCAGGTGGAAGCATCCGGACCTGCCGAGCTCGGCCCCGTCACCGACGGCGGAACGTTCACCTTCCGCAGCGAAACTGCCGGCCCCGTCTACCTGACCTATATCGCCAGCAACGGTCCGCAAAGCAGCCAGGGCCTCATCCGCGTTGACGTGGAATCCGGCAAGGACACCGGCGATCCCGTGGCAGTCCACGACGTGGCGCTCATGCCGACGGGCGGAAGCGTCCTCCTCGACCCGCTGGTCAATGACTCCGATCCCTCCGGAGGAGTGCTGGTCCTGCAGTCGGTCCAGCTTCCGGAAAACACCACCGCATCGGTGAGCGTGATCGACCACAGCGTGCTGCGGATCACCGACGTCCTCGGGACGAAGGATCCCTTCACCTTCCAGTACACGATGTCCAACGGCCGGAAGTCCGCCACCGGCAGCGTCTCCGTGGTGCCGGTGCCGGCACCCGCCGTCGTCGAGGCGCCCCAGCCGAAACCGGACGAAGTGAACGTCCGCGTCAACGACGTCGTCACCATTCCGGTGCTGGCCAATGACACCCACCCGCAGGGTGAAAAGCTGACCGTTGATCCGGTGCTGCCGCAGGCCGTGGCGGAAGCGGACGGCAGGAGCTTCGTCTCGGAAAACACCCTCCGGTTCATCGCCGGTCCGCAGCCGAAGACGGTCCGCGCCATCTACAACGCCGTTGACCCGCAGGGCCAGAAGAGCGCCGCGGCCGTCACCATCCACATCCTCCCGCTGGAAGGTGCCGAGAACTCCCGGCCGCAGCCGAAGAACCTGACGGCGAGGGTGGTGGCAGCCGGCTCGGTCCGCATCCCGGTGGAACTGGACGGCATCGATCCCGACGGCGACTCGGTCCAGCTCACCGGCATCGACAGCACCCCTAACATGGGCACCGCCACCGTCGGCAGCAACTTCATCGACTTCACTGCGGCCGGCGACGGCGCGGGCACCGACACCTTCCGCTACAAGGTGGTGGACCGGCAGGGCGCCGTCAATACCGGCACGGTCACCGTGGGCATCGCGCCGCGCGGCGACGCGAACCAGAAACCAACACCCGTTGACGACGACGTCCAGGTCCGTCCGGGACGCCAGATCGCGGTGGACGCCACCGGAAACGACACCGACCCCGACGGCGATCCCATCGGCATTGCCGGCGACGGCATCGAGGCGCCCGCGGAACTCCAGGCCACCGTCAGCAAGGCGAGCGGACGGATCATCCTGCAGGCTCCGGCCAGCGAGGGCACCGTCAACGTCCGCTACACGGTTGCCGATGACCGCGGCGCCTCGGCCCAGGCGACCATCCGGATGAAGGTCCGGAACGACGTACCGCTGCAGGCACCGATCGCCAGGGATGACCGCGTGACCTCCGCCCAGACGATGGGCAAGACCGCCGTCGACGTTCCCGTGCTGAAAAACGACGAGGATCCTGACGGTGTGGGGGAGAACCTCAAGATCGCGACGGACGCCACCACCGCCCGGCCAGGTACCGACGGCAACATGATCGTGGAGCTAACGGAGCAGCCCCAGCTGATCCCGTACAGCGTCGAGGATGTGGACGGCCAGAAGTCGACCGCCATCATCTGGGTGCCCGGCGTCGGCCAGCAGGTGCCCACACTGGCTAAGGACGAGGTCCTCGAAGTCATTGCCGGACAGTCGGTGGCTGTGGACCTGAAGGAATGGGTGAAGGTCCGCGACGGCCGCTCGCCGCGCCTCACCCAGACCGACCGGATCAAGCTGATCGGCGCCGACGGCGGTGACCCCGTGGCCGGAAACGGCACGGCGATCAACTACACGGCCGGCCAGGACTACGTGGGCCCCGGCTCCATCAGCTTCGAAGTCACCGACGGCTCCGGCCCGGACGATGCGGACGGCCTGAAATCGACCCTCAGCATCCGGACCAAGGTGCTGCCGGACCCCAACCGGAACAACCCGCCCACCCTGCTGGGGAGCGCGGTGGACGTTCCCAAGGGTGAATCCGCGGACACCGACCTGGGCCGGCTGACCGCGGACCCGGACCGGGATGACGTGGAGAACATGAAGTACGAACTGGTGGGGGACAGCCCGGCCGGCTTCAGCGCCCGCATCGACGGCAAGACCCTGAAGACGTCGGTCGACGGGTCAACGGCCACCGGCACGACCGGAGCGGTCCAGGTCAAGGCGAAGGATCCACGGGGACTGGAAACCACTGCCACATTCCAGCTCGCCGTCACCGCGTCGAACCGCCCCAAGCCGGTGGCCAGCGACGATATCGAGCCCAACGCGGCCGCCGGCAAGACGGTGTCCGTGGATGTGCTCGCCAACGATTCCAACCCGTTCCCGGAAACGCCGCTGAAGATCGTCTCGGCCGCAACGGAGACCGGCAGCGGCAGCGTTGAGGTGGCCGGAGGCAACATCAATGTGACGCCCGCTTCCGGCTTCACCGGAACCCTGATTGTGTCCTACACCGTTGAGGACAAGACCGGGGAAGCGTCCCGGAACGCCACCGCCCGGATCCGCCTGACGGTGAAGGACAAGCCGCTGGCACCCGCCACACCGCAGGCCCAAAGCGTCGGTGACCAGACGGCCCTGCTGAACTGGACTGCACCGGCGGACCGCGGTTCACCGATTACCAAGTACACGGTATACGGCGAGGGCGGCTACCAGCAGGACTGCCCGGCCAACTCCTGCACCCTGAACAGCCTGGTCAACAACACCAAGTACCACTTCCAGGTCACGGCCACGAACGAGTTCGGCGAATCGGACAGGTCTCCGGTCTCCGCCGAGGTCCGCCCGGACGTCAAACCCGACACTCCTGTTGCCCCGGCGCTGAAGTTCGGCGACAAGCAACTCACCGTGGCGTGGTCCGCGCCGGCCAGCAAGGGCTCGCCGGTCAAGTCCTATGACCTGGAGATCTCCCCGGCACCCGCCGGGCAGAACGCCCAGATCCAGAACCTGACGTCGCTCAGCTACGTCTGGAAGGGCCTGCAGAACGGCGTGGCCTACAAGGTCCGGGTCCTGGCGCGCAACGATGCCAAGGAGCCGTCCGAGTGGAGTGCCTACTCCGCGGCGGAAACGCCGGCCGGAGTGCCCGTGACCCCGGCTGCGCCAAGCGTCTCCGGCGCCGGCTCCGTCGGCAACCAGAGCCAGCTGCAGGTCAGCTGGAACGCGCCGAACAACAACGGCGACGCCATCTCGGCGTACACGCTGACCACGTACCTTGGCGGCGCCGCCGTGGCAACCCAGCAGGTGACGGCCGGAACGTCGCAGAACGTGACCGTCAGCAACTCGGAATCGAACTACACGTTCACGGTGTCAGCCACCAACAAGGCCGGCACCAGCGGCACCAGTGCCCAGTCTGCCCCCATCCGGGCAGCCGGAAAGCCGGGGTCCGTCAACAGCGGCACGGTGGCGGATACCGGCGTCAGCGGCCAGCTGAAGGTGACGTTCACCGAACTGACTGCGGCCCAGCGCAACGGCTCCACGGCCGATGAGATCCGTTACAGCTACAGCGCCTCCAGCGGCCAGAAGGGCGCCATCAACCCCGGCGGCGGGAACATCAACGGGCTTCCCAACGGAACCAACGTGACCATCAACATCATCGCGACCTCCATCAAGAACAACACCGCCGGGGATGCCAAGGCCATCGGCACGGCCAACCCCTACGGGCCGCCGAACGCCCCGAACGTCAATGGCGGGACGTCGGCGAAGGGCGATAGCCAGGTGCACTGGACCTGGAACAACCCGCCCACCAACGGCCGGCCGCTGGACCACTACCAGGTCAGAGTTGACGGCGGCGGCTGGCAGAACGTGGGCAAGGCCAACAGCTTCGACGCCGCTGGCGGCGGCTGGAGCAACACCCGGACCCTTGAGGTACGTGCGGTGACCGTGGTGACCGGCCCGGCAGGGTCCGCCAGGGCAACCTCCGGCGCTGACCCCACGCCGCCGCCTCCTGCCTCGCAGATCCAGGTGGATGCCAGCAGCGTGCGCACCTGTCCCGGGAAACCGGGCCAGAGCGACAGCTATACCCCCGGCTCGCCCGCCAGTTGCGGCGTCGGCTGGGTGGAGCGGTCCTGGGGCAAGTTGTCCATTGACTGCACCAAGGACATCTACGGCAACGGAACACCCTGGTACAGGCTGACCGAGTCGGCAAAGTCCGGCTGGTACGTGAAGTCCACCACGGTGGATCTCTACGGGTCCCGGCCCGCCGGATGCTGACCAAAACAAATAGACTAATCGCTGGACGAAGCGGGCAACGGCCCGAAGTTTCACCCGAACCCGGAAGAGGATTCACCCATGACTATGACAACTGAGCAGGCCGCCTGGTTTGCAGGGACATTCGAGAAGCTCGTTGCCAACGTAGGGCAGGCCGTGCTTGGCAAGGCCCACGTCATCCGCCTGACCTTCACGGCCATGCTGGCCGAAGGACACGTCCTCTTCGAGGATGCGCCCGGGACCGGCAAGACCTCCCTGGCACGCGCCCTGGCAGCTACGGTGCAGGGGTCCAACAACCGCATCCAGTTCACTCCGGACCTGCTGCCCTCCGACGTCACGGGCGTAACAATCTACGACCAGAAGACGCAGAAGTTCGAGTTCCACAAGGGCCCCATCTTCAACAACATCGTGCTGGCCGACGAGATCAACCGGGCCTCGCCCAAGACGCAGTCAGCGCTTCTTGAGGTCATGGAGGAATCACGGGTCACCGTCGACGGCACCACCTACGAAGCCGGCCGCCCCTTCATGGTGATGGCCACGCAGAACCCGATCGAGCAGGCCGGCACCTACCGCCTGCCCGAAGCCCAGCTGGACCGCTTCCTGATCAAGACCTCCATCGGCTACCCGGACCACGCGTCCACCGTGAAGCTGCTCGGCGGCGCCAACCTCAAGGACCGGTCCAAGGAGATCACTGCCGTCATCACCACCCAGGCGATCGGCGACATGGCTGACCTGGCCGCAACGACCCACGTGGACACCGCCGTCCTGGAATACATCTCGCGGCTTTGCGAGGAAACCCGCAACGCCCCCGAGACCCGGCTCGGTGTCTCTGTCCGCGGTGCCCTGGCCATGGTCCGTGCCGCCAAAGTCTGGGCAGCAAGCCAAGGCCGCAACTTCGTTCTTCCGGATGACGTGAAGGACCTGGCCAGCGTGGTCTGGACCCACCGTTTTGTGATGGACCCGGAAGCGGAATTCTCCGGCGCCACCGCTGAAGCCGTGCTGGCCCGTGTCCTGACCGAGGTCGCTGCCCCGCAGCAGCGCGCCGGCGTCTAAGCGGTGCCCGCTCACCATCCCGGCAAGACCCACGCGCGAACAAAGGCACAGATATGTCCAGCAGCACTCCGTTGACCCGGCTTGCTGAACGCCTGAAGAGGCCGTTTTCCGGTGAAGGGGCGGCGTCCCGCCTGCGCCCGGCCGCCATGTGGTCCGAAGCCGTCAGCACGGCAGGCCTTGCATTGGCGCCCGCCTGGTCCAAAGTCCGCTGGGCCTGGCTGAAGTACGCCTGGCCGGTCCTCTCGGTGGTCAGCGTCCTGGGCTGGTCCGTCCTCGCCGCGTCCATCCTGCTCTGGAGCGTCGGCCAGGCCTATGGCTGGCAGGAGGCGAAGGCCGCCGCCGTGGCAGCCTTCGTCCTGTTCGTCCTCGCCGTCGGCTTCATCCTGGGCCGCTCCTCATATGGCGTGGTGCTGGACCTCGCCAGAACCAGGGTTGCCGTGGGGGACAGCGCTGTCGGCAGCATCGCGGTGTCCAACACCTCCACGCGTCCCCTCCTGCCGGCAGCGCTTGAGCTCCCCGTGGGAGCCGCGACCGCCGTCTTCCACCTGCCGCGGATGAAACCGCAGCAGGTCCACGAGGACCTGTTCACGATTCCCACCGCCCGGCGGGCGGTCATCATGGTGGGTCCGGTGCGGTCGGTCCGCGCCGACCCCCTGCACCTGCTGCGCCGCCAAGTGTTGTGGACCGAGCCGGAGGACCTCTACGTCCATCCGCGGACCGTTGCCCTGGCCGGGTCCGCCGCCGGTTTCATCCGGGACCTTGAAGGCATGCCCACCACGGACCTGTCCAGCGCGGACGTGTCGTTCCACGCCCTCCGCGACTACGTGCCCGGCGATGACCGCCGCCACATCCACTGGAAAACCACAGCGCGGACCAACAAGCTCATGGTGCGGCAGTTCGAAGAGACACGCCGCGCCCACCTTGCCATCTCGCTCTCCATCAACACGGACGAGTACGAGACCGAGCATGAATTCGAGTTGGCCATTTCCGCTGCCGCTTCCATCGGCCGCCAGGCAATCCGCGAGCAGCGCGAACTCGATGTCCTCACCCAGAAGGGCCCCCTCCGCTGCGAGACCGGCCGGAACATGCTGGACGATATGACCCGGATCGTGGGTTCACCGCTGCGGAAGACCGCCGTCGACCTGGCCCGGTCGCTGGCGGACACCATTCCGAATGCTTCGGTGGTCTTCTTCGTTGTGGGCAGCCGGGTTACCCCCGCCCAGCTCCGCTCGGCGGCCGCCTCGGTAGCGCCGGGAGTGCGCAGCCTCGCCGTCCGCATTCAGGCGGGGGCAGCACCGGCCCGCGCCAACATCGCGGACCTGACAGTCCTGACGCTCGGGGACCTGTCCGACCTCGCCATCATCCTCAGAAAGGCGGCTGCATGAGCTCCGCACCCGCTTCCCGGCCACGCAGGCAGCCCGCGCAGCCGCAGCCGTCCGTCTTCAGCGACGGCCAGCCGGCCTGGCACTTTGCGCTCGACGCCGGTGCTCTGGTTGTCCTGCTGGGGCTCGGCGTCCTCGGGTACAGCCTCAGCTTCGGCGGCGACCCGTATTATCTGATCGCCGGATTCGGCGGCATCCTGCTCGGCCTCGGCATTGCCGCGGCCAACGCCCACCTCAGGCTCGGGACGCTGATCACCGCGGCCGCCGCGCTCGGCTCGTACCTGGTTCTGGGCACCGTGCTTGCCGTGCCGGATGCTGCCATCGCCGGTTTTGTGCCCACGCTGGAGTCCCTGCGGACCCTCCTGCTGGGCGTCGTCTTCTCGTGGAAGGACATGCTCACCGTCGGTGTCCCGGTGGGAACCGCCGGCGGGATGCTTATTGTCCCGTTCCTCAGCGCACTCATCACGGCGCTGGCCGCAGGACTGATGACATGGCGGCTGAAGAGCCCGTACTGGCCGCTCCTGCCCGTACTCGTGCTCTTTGTCACCGGTATCGCGTTCAGCACCAACGCCGGCTTCCTCAACGTGGAGCGCGGCATCTCCCTGACGGTGGTGGCCGTGGCCTGGGCCACCTTCCGCCGGGACGCGCACCGGCGCCGCGACACCCGCAAAGTGTCCGTCAACCGGCCGGAGTCGGACGCGGCCACCGCCCGCCGCGCCAAGGTCCGCCGGCTGGGATCCGCTGCCGGGGTCATCGCTGCCTGCGTCGCCATTACGGCCGTGGCCTCGCCGCTGGTCACCGCCAGCGACGACAGGACGGTCCTCCGCAACACGATCGTTCCCCCGTTCGACCCGAAGGACTACATCACCCCGCTGGCGAGCTTCCGCAACTTCGTCAAGGACAAGAAGGACGACAACCTTTTCATCGTCAAGGGCCTGCCCCGGGACGGACGGGTCAGGCTTGCTGCGCTGGACGCGTTCAACGGCACCAACTACAACATGGACCCGGACAGCTCAGGAAACTTCAGCAAGGTGGGGGATGCCAAGTCCCTCAACACGCTTGCTGACTCCGACGGCATAGTCCCCAGCAACGACTACACGCTGGACATCACCATCGAGGATTACCAGGGGTACTTCCTGCCCGGTGGCCGCCGTACCACCGGAATCAGTTTCACCGGCGACTCTTCCAGCGCTGCTTCGGGGCTGTACTTCAACTCCGGGACGGACACTGCGGTCACCACCAAGGGCCTCGCGAAGGGCGATGCGTACAGCGTCCAGGTATCCGACCCCGCCAAGCTTGAGCACGGCCAGCTGACGCAGTACGACTTCGCCAAAGTGGCCCTTCCGGACGCTTCGGAAGTGCCGCCCGTGGTCGGTTCGCAGGCCAACGATTTGTCGGCCGATGCTCCCACTGCGATCGACCGGGTCCGGCAGATCGAGGCCCATTTCCAGAAGAAGGGGGCCTTCAGCAACGGACTGATCGACGACGGTCAACTGCCAAGCGTGTCCGGGCACGGTTCAGCGCGCATCCGCAGCCTCCTGACCGCCAAGCAGATGCTGGGCGACGATGAGCAGTACGCCGTGGCAATGTCCCTGATGCTCCGGCACCTGGGTATCCCGTCACGGGTGGTGATGGGCTTCTACCCGGATCCGAAGAGCCCGGAAAACGGTGCCGGAGAAGTGAAAATCACCGGCAAGGACGTCCACGCCTGGGTGGAGGTCGCCTTCGACCGTGTCGGCTGGGTGTCCTTCGACCCCACACCGCCCAAGGACAACGTCCCGATCCCGCCGGACCCGGAAAACAAGTCCAAGCCCAAACCCCAGGTCCTGCAGCCGCCGCCCCCGCCGCAGGAGCCGGCCGACCTGCCCCCGGACTCTTCCCCGGACGCGCTTGACGCTGACCAGAAGAAGAACAACCCGTGGCTGTTCTGGGGACCCATCCTCACCGCAATCGGCATCGCCCTGATCCCCATCGGGATCCTGGCGTTGCCACTGCTGCTCATCGCGCTGCTCAAGGGCAGGCGCCGCAAGGCCCGGTTCTCCAACGGACACCCGGCCGAACGGGTTGGTGGCGGCTGGAACGAAGTAGTCAGCCTCGCAACGGACATGGGCGCCGCCGTGGATACCCGGGCAACGCGCCGGGAGTCCGCCGTCGTCCTTGGCGAGGCATTCCCGGGAACGGCGGGCACCACCACGCTGCTGGCGCACCGTGCCGATGCCTCCATTTTCGGGGCCGGCCAGCCCAGTGAAGCGGACGTTCAGGAGTACTGGACAATCGTGGACGGCTCGCTCAGGGAAATGACCGCCACGGTGGGTTTCTGGGGCCGGCAAGCTGCCCGTTTCTCGCCGCGTTCCCTCTTGTCGGACGGCAGGACCGCACTCAAACTGAGGGGACTCCGGCCTGTCCGGCCGGCGAAAACGGACCCCGCGGGTAGGGTGGATGGCGGTCCGGCACCGTCGGGCCCGCCACCGTCGGGCCCGGCCGCGTCCGGGACGGACGACGAACAGACCGTGCTGCGGCGCGATTTGAGAGAGAACCGCAACGAACCATGATGCACGACGCCGAGCGCTGCCAGCGCTGCCAGCAACTGATACGTCCCGGAGCGACGTTCTGCCCGGCCTGTGGTGCCCCTCTGACCAACAGGGCCGCCCGTAACGTCCGGAACATCGACCACTCGCAGCGGGAGCTGATGGAGCGGTCTGCCGCGCATGGCAGCCCGATTCCCGGTAGTATCCCGGTAGCACAGGCGGGGGCGGACGCCGCCGGACCGGGCGCCTTCGGGCAAGCAGCCCACGGACGGGGGATCCAGGTACACGGAGCCCACGCGCCAGGCGCCTATGTACAAGGCGCCGACGGACAAGGGGGAGGTACCGGAATGGGTGGCAAGCTGGACTTGGTTCCCGCGGCGCCCGGCAAACGCCTGGGCGCCGCCGTGCTCGACTGGGTGGGGCCGGCCGCGTTGCTGGTGGTGATGCTGACCATCGGGTTCACCACGGTCACCCGCACCCAGAGCGGCGGCTTCATCGTTTACGACACAGCGATGCTGGTGCTCCTTGGCGGCATCGCCGTTGGCATTACCGTGGTCTACATGCTGGTGCAGCTCGGAATCGAAGGCCGCTCCGGCAACACCATCGGCAACCGGCTCATGGGCATCCGCAGCACGGACCCGGACGGCTACGCCCCGGGCGGCGGAGCCGTGTTCCTGCGGGGCCTCATCACCGGGGCCGGTCTCCTCCTGACGGTGGCCGCAGCGGTGCTCGTGGTGGTCTTCAAATGGTTCGAAGCCGCCTTGTGGATCCTTGCGCCCCTGGGCCTGCTCGGCATCGCCTGGGCATTCGTGGTCGTGGCTTCCAACGCCTGGGACAGGAACGGCAGGCTCAAAGGCTGGCACGACACTGCAGCCAAGACCCTCGTGTTCGACGTCAACGCCGGCCGCAACCCCATCACAACCGGGGGGATCCAGGGCCCGTACAGCTTTGCCCCGGTGGACCTGCCTCCCGTGCAACAGGTTTCCTCACCGATTGCGGGCGCGGCCAGCAGGCCGGCCCAAGGAACTCCTGCGCAAGCACCCGCGAGTGCCCAGGTCATCAACCCCCAGGGCGCGACGGTGCAGGGCGACAACGCTCCTGTGGCAATTCCGCAGGCGCCCCTGAACCCGAACCAGTGGCAGCCTCCGGCAGCGCCCCAGCCGTGGGCCGGCCCTGCCGCCGCTGCGCCTGTTCCACCGGCGGCACCTGCCGGGCCCGCCCCGGTCCAGACCAGGCCGCTGCCGGACCCGGACGTCCAGGGCCCGGCTGCGCAGCCACTGCCGGCCCAGGATCTGACGGCGCGGGCACCTGGCACGCCGGCGCAGACGGTTCCGGCGTGGGCTTTCCACCCGGACGACGACCACGACCGGACCCAGATGCGCGGGCAAACCGTGCCGGCCCCGGTGGCTGTGCTACGCATCAGGCTGGACGATGGCCGCGACTTCCAGCTTGACCGAACCGTCCTTATCGGGCGGAATCCGAGCGGCCTTCCGGGCGAACAGATCTCGCAACTGCTCGCCGTCGCCGACCCCGGCCGTTCCATCTCCAAGACCCACCTGCACCTGCTCGAGGACAACGGCGGCGTCTGGGTTACCGACCGCAACTCCACCAACGGCAGCGCCGTCACCACACCGGACGGCATCCGTACTGCTTTGCAGGCCGGGGAACCCGCCTTTGTACGCCCAGGGTCCACCGTGCACTTCGGTGACCGCACCTTCCACCTAGGACAGGCATGAATTCCCAGCCGGCAGCCGCCACCTCTGACATGGGCCGGGAGCCCGGACTCCAATTGAGCTGCGGCTACGGCACGGACCGTGGCCTGCGCCGGGAACTCAATGAGGATTCGTTCATCGCCTCGGATCCGGTGTTCGCCGTCGCGGACGGCATGGGAGGGCACGAAGCCGGCGAGATCGCCAGCGGAATCTGTGTCCGGACACTCGCCGGAATGCCGCAGCTGGCCACGGGGGAGCGGACGGCCACGGCCGACGTCGTACAGCAGTACCTGGTCAGTGCCGATGAACGCATCCGCACCGCCACGGGCTCGCGCGCCGGCACCACCCTCTCCGGTGTTGTGGTGGTGGAACAAATGGGTGTCCCGTATTGGCTGGTCATGAACATCGGCGACTCGCGGACCTACCGGCTGAGCCAGGGCGAATTCGTGCAGGTCAGCGTTGACCATTCCGAAGTGCAGGAGCTAGTCGACGCGGGCGAAATCACCAAGGAGCAGGCGGCAGTCCATCCCCGCAGGCACGTCGTGACCCGCGCCCTCGGGACCGGCGACGAGACGGAAGCCGACTACTGGCTGCTGCCCGTCGAGGAAGGCGACCGCATCATGGTCTGCTCGGACGGCCTGAACGCCGAGCTCACCGACGACCACATGTTCCGGATCCTGAGCACGGTGGGCCACCCCCAGGACGCCGTGGACGCCCTCATCCAGGCGGCACTCCGCAGCGGCGGCCGTGACAACGTCACCGTGATCGTCGTGGATGCCAGGAATGTCATGAACGACGCCGGAACGGACACCGCGCCCCGTCCGGCGGTCGAAGACGAGGACACGTTGCCGCGCACCGAAGTGCTCGACAGCGCGGCCGTGGACACGGAGGAACTTCCCGAGGTTCCCGGTTCCGCGCAGCCTGCCGATGCACCGGACTCTGCGGACCCGGCGCCGGCCGGGGACGCTCCGGATGCCGTAAACGAAAACGAGGACCGCCACGATGGTCTCAAGTAGCTACACCCCGGGAACCTGGCTTGGGGTGGTCCGGTCCGGGACAGCTGTGTTGCTGGCGCCCGCGACGCCGCCTGCGCTTGTGGACTCGCTCTGGGAGTTGCTGGCCCGCGATCCTGAAGTCCACGAAGTATTGCACGCGGTAACCAGTGCCTCCTCCGGTTCGCTGGCACAGATTCCGTGGTTCGGCATCGTGGAGTTCCGGGATTCCCTCCGGGTGTTCCTTCGCGGTGACATTGAGCTGACGGCCCAGCTTGCCGCAGGACCGGTGGAGCTGAACGGCAGCGACGTGACCACCTGGACCGAGCGCAGGCTCAGCGCACCGGAATCCTATAAGGTCTCGGTTCCCGGCGACGCGGCCGGGGCAGCCGAACTCCCGCTGGCTGAGGGCGTTGTGCTGTTGCAGAGCCTCACCGTGGGACGCGTCGCCGCGGCCCTGGCGCCGATGCCGGAGGCGCCGATGCCGGAAACGTCCGGAACGAAAGAGGGCGGGCCGGCGGAAGTCCCCGTCGCGGAAGTTCCCGTCGCGGAAGTCCCGGTGGCAGAGCCAGCCGCTGAGGTGCCGGGGGCCCTGGAGCCGGTGGAACCTGCGCAAGCCCCTGCGCACGCCCCGGAACCCGTTCGCGAGGTGTCTGCTGAACACGGTGCGTCCGCCGAAACCGTGATGGGTCTTCCCGATGACGACCTCGACTACACGAACCACGGAAGGGCCGGCCTGCCGGACGGCGCTGCCACGGACGGCGCTGCCACGGACGGCGCGGGCACGGAAGATGCAGCCAAGGAAGACGCAGGCACGGAGGTTGCCGACGCCGCCCCCGGAACGGAGGCTCCGGAAGCGGTTCCCGCGAACGAGCTGACGGGAAGTTACGACCATCTGTGGGACAAGACCGTTATGCGTCGCATTGAGGACGCCGCGGTGCGTGATGAGCCCCAGGAGGAGCCGGGGGACCAGTCCGGCGTGGAACCGGCCGGCCCGGAGGAATCTTCCGACGGGCACCGCGATCAGCAGGAGGCAGCAGCGGAGGAACCCGCGCAAGTCGACGCCCAGCCGTCCTTCCGTGCACAGTTGCCCGTGCCCGCACACCCAAGCATGCCTGCTTCGCCCCTGATCCCTGCCCAGCAGGGCGGGCTGATCGACTCCGTCCCGTGGAACACCGGCGGCGACATGCCGGCCCGGCCGGCCGGGCCGCCGTCGTTCGTTCCGGAGTCGTTCGTTCCGCCGTCGTCAGGCGAAACGCCGGACCGGCAAAGCCCGTCAGCTGTGCCCGCGCCGGAAGGCGACCACGACGGCGAAACGATCATGAAAAGCGACCTCGGGCTCGGAACCGCCCCGCAGGTGCCGGCCCCTGCCGCCGGAAGCGGCCCGGCCACCGGCCCCATGGTCCTGGCCCGTGTCTGCGCGCAAGGCCACGCGAACCCGCCCACGCACGCGCAGTGCACCGGCTGCGGTATGGCCCTGGCTTCCGACGCCGTACAGGTGCGGCGCCCACGGCTGGGGCGCGTTCGGGTGTCCACCGGCGAACTGATCGACCTGGACCAGTCGCTCGTGATCGGCCGCCAGCCTTCCGTGTCCCGGGTCCAGGGCGGCGGCATGCCGCGGCTCGTCCAGGTGGCAAGCCCCAGCGGCGATATTTCCCGGTCACATGTTGAAGTGCGCCTTGAAGGCTGGCATGTGATGCTGTGCGACCTCAAGGCCACCAACGGCACCGTCCTGGTCCGGGAAGGCCAGCCGCCCCGGCGCCTTGCCCAGAACGAGATGGCCATCCTGCTAGACGGTGATATTGCAGAACTCGGCGACGATGTATCGCTGCGGTTCGAGGAGATTCTATGAGTTCCAAGCGGCCCGTAGCCCCGCCGCCGCCCATTCCCGGCTTCACGTACATCAGCCTGCTCGGTTCGGGCGGGTTCTCCGACGTCTATCTGTACGAACAGGACAGACCGCGGCGCAAGGTTGCCGTCAAGGTGCTCCTGTCCGACCTGAAGACAGAGGGTGCCCGGCGCCGCTTCGAATCCGAAGCGAACCTCATGGCCCAGCTGTCCTCGCACCCGTACATCGTCACCATCTTCGAAGCCGAAGTCACCGAGGACGGCCATTCCTACCTGGCCATGGAGTACTGCTCCCGGCCAAGCCTGGACGTCCGCTACCGCCGGCAGCGGTTCAGCGTGGATGAAGTCCTGGCCGTCGGGATCCAGGTGGCATCCGCCGTCGAGACCGCCCACCGGGCCGGCATTGCCCACCGGGACATCAAACCGGCCAACATCCTGGTCACCGACTACAACCGTCCGGCGCTGACGGACTTCGGCATCTCCGGCACCCTCGGCAGCGATGCGGACGAGGACGCCGGGATGTCGATTCCGTGGTCCCCGCCCGAACAGTTCCGGGACGGCCCGGTGGACGGCGTGATGGTGGACGTCTGGGCGCTAGGTGCCACGCTGTACACGCTTCTGGCCGGACGGTCGCCGTTCGTCCTGCCGGGTGCCGACAATTCGCAGCGCGAACTGATTTCCCGGATCACCAACTCACCGGTGCCCCGGCTGGGGCGTGCGGACGTCCCCGAGTCACTGGAGCTGGCGCTCTCGACGGCGATGGCCAAGTCGGCCGCCTCCCGGTACTCCTCGGCCCATGCCTTCGCCCTGGCATTGCAGCGCACGCAGGCGGAGCTCAACCTTTCAGTCACCCCCTTCGAGGTCCTGGAGGAGGCTCACGGCGACGACAGCCACCCGGACGACGGCTTCGAGGAAACCAGGGTGCGGAGCATCGCCTCCGTGGATCCGGACCAGACGGGACACGCCCCGACGTTCCCGGCCAGGGCACGTCCTGTGTCCCCTTCCGGGTTCACTCCTGTCATGCCTTCGGCACCACCGGCACCTTCGGGGCCGGTTCCGGGGCCGGCCGCACGTCCGGATCAACACGATGACTGGGCGCAGGGCACCATGCTGCGCGGCAGCATCGCGGCAGCACCGCCGGCCGGCGCCGGACCTGATGTCACCGACGACGCGACGGTCCACCGGGGTTCCGCGGGGAAGCAGGGAGGCTGGCAGGGCGGTCCGGCGGTCCGGGACTACCGCAGCGACGCCGACATCGCCGCCACGGTCAACAGGCCGCAGCCGGTGCATGAGGTACCTGCGGAGGCCCCCGTTGACCACAGCAAGCGGAACCTCTGGTTGTCGGTGGCGGGTGCTGCCGTGCTGGCCGTCGCCGTCGTCATCGGCATTGTCCTGGCAAATTCCGCCGTGCCGAAAACGGTGCCGACCGAAACGGTGAGCAAGCCACCCGCTGATCCGCTGGACAGCGGTACTGTTCCAGACGTCGAAGGCCTTGCCGGGGCGCGTGATGACCCGGCAGGGAGACTCGTCGTCTTCAGGTGGAGGAACCCGCAGCCCAAGGACGGCGACACGTACAAGTGGCGAATCAAGACCGCCCAATCCGACGGCACCTATGAGACCGAGCGTGCGTTGAACATCGTTGTTTCCGGGCTTAACCCGCCGGTCTGCGTCCAGGTCATCATCGTCCGCGCCGACGGTGCCGCTTCACCGGGAGGGCCTGACTCCATTGCTTGCTTTGGCTCGTAGCCGCCACATGGAACAAATGCACAGCCGACTGAGGAGGCACGGAAAATGGGGGATCTAGCAATAGATTTCTGTGGCGAGTGGTACGACCCGTCGGACGAGGACGTCTTCAGCATCGGACGCGAGGGTGACCTCGAAGTCGACGACAACCCGTACCTGCATCGGCGGTTCCTCCAGATTGCCCGGTACGACGGCATCTGGTGGCTCAGCAACGTCGGAAGCATGCTGTCCGCGACGGTGGCGGACGGCACCGGCGGGATGCAGGCCTGGCTGTCACCCGGCGCACGGATTCCGCTCGTCTTCAGCCACACCAACGTGATCTTCACTGCCGGTCCCACCACCTACGAGTTTGCCGTCCACCTCAAGACGCCCTCTTTCCGGCAGGAGGTCCCCGGTGACGAGAGCGGCGGGGACACGACCATCGGACCTGTTGTTTTCACCGATTCCCAAAAAGCGCTCATCGTCGCGCTCGCCGAGCCCATGCTGCGGCGCGACGGCACCGGCTTCAGTGCCATCCCGTCGTCGGCCGCCGCTGCCAAGACCCTGGGCTGGGCACTGACCCGGTTCAACAGAAAGCTGGACAACGTGTGCGACAAACTGGACCGCGTCGGTGTGGCCGGGCTCCGCGGGGGAGGCGGGAAGCTGGCCACCAACCGGCGCGCGCGGCTGGTTGAACACGCCGTGACGTCGCACCTGGTGACGGCGGACGACCTGTACCTGATCGAGCAAATGAGGGGGGTCGACGAAGGGTGAAAATCCGACTGACACTGCGCCGGGATCCGGCCGAGGCCAAAGACCTCGCCGTCACCGTTGACGGCCTGGCAACCGTGGCGGACATCGCCACCCAGCTGTGGGCCGCCGATCCCGAACGGCGCGGGACCCAGCCGCCGGAGAACCTCTCGCTCTGCATCGATGAGGCGTTCGTGGCCGGCGGGATGCGCGGCAACATCCTCAACCGCGCGGACAACCTGCTTGAATCGGGGCTCCGGCCCGGATCCATCGTCTCGCTGACGCAGGTCAGCGAGCAGTTTGCCGCCCCCGGAGCGAGCCGCGGACCCGCCGCGGCGACACTCCGTGTTTTGTCCGGGCCCGACGTCGGGCAGGAATTTTCGCTGCCGTCCGGCACCAGCTACATCGGCCGGGACCGTGACGTCGACATCCGGCTGTCGGACCCCATGACGTCCAAGCGGCACGCGCGCATCACGGTGGGGGAAACCGTGGAAATCGTGGACACAAATTCCGCGAACGGGCTGATCATGGACGGGCTGCCGGTCACCCGGGCAACCCTGAACTCCTCGGACACCGTGACGCTGGGCGACACGACCGTTTCCGTTGTGGGGCTTGGCCACCACGGGGGTGCGCCGACGTCGCCGTTGGTGGACTTCAACCGTTCGCCCCGTGTGGTGCCGCGCTTCGCTCCGCCCAAGCGCGTGCTCCCGGCCGGACCCAAACGCCAGGACCACCACCCGTTCCCCTACATCATGCTGATCGCGCCGCTCATGATGGGCGCCATCTTGTTTGCCGTCACGGGCAACGTGCTGTCGGTGCTGTTCATGATGATGATGCCGCTGTTCATCATCGGCCACTACGTGGACCACAAGATGCAAAGCAAGCGGGAACGCAAGGAGCAGCTGAAGCAGTTCCGCGAAGCAATGGCGGTGTTCCGCAAGGACATCACGGAACTTCAGCACATCGAGCGTTCCGTGCGCCTCCAGGAGGCTCCCTCCGTCAGCGACACAGTGGATTCCATCTACAAACTGGGACCCCTGCTCTGGACGCACCGGCCCGAGCACAAGGGGTTCCTGGGCCTGCGCTTCGGGCTGGGTACGGCGCCGTCGCGCATTGCGTTCGAAGAGCCCGGCAACAACGAAACCGAAGCCGAGTACATGCAGGAAATCCAGGCCTGCCTCAAACAGTTCCAGGACATCGAAGGTGTTCCCATCGTGTCCCAGCTCCGCTCCTCCGGCGCCTTTGGTCTCGCAGGCGGGCGCGGCCTGGTGGACGATGTGGCGCGCGGCATGGTGCTGCAGACGGTGGGGCTGCATTCCCCGGCCGAAGTGGTGGTTACGGCAATCACCTCCGCCCAGTCCAGGGAACGCTGGAACTGGCTTCAGTGGCTGCCCCACGTCGGCTCGGGGCACAGCCCGCTCAGCGGCGACCACCTCGCGGCGGGACCGGCCGGCGGGTCCTCACTGCTCGCACGGCTGGAGGACCTCGTTGACCAGCGCGAAGCGGGCGCGCAGTCGCCGCGTCCCGCGCCCCGGCCAGGCGTCGACAGCGAGAACGGCGACATCCCTGCCCCGGTCCTGCCGTCCGTGCTGGTGATCGTCGAAGACGATGCTCCCGTTGACCGCGGACGGCTGACACGGCTCGTGGAACGCGGGCCGGATTCCGGCGTCCATGTCATGTGGGTTGCCACCAGCGCGCAGTCCCTTCCGGCCGCGTGCCGCGACTTCATGGTGGTCGACGGCGACCATGGAACCACCACCGGCCAGGTCCGGCTGGGCCGCCACACCTACCCGGTCAGCTGCGAAAGCCTCGACGCCGAACTGGCCGCCCAACTGGCCCGGATGCTCTCCCCGGTGGTGGATGTGGGCAAGCCTGTTGACGACGACTCCGACCTGCCCCGCGCTGTGTCCTACGTGAGCCTGATCGGCAAGGACTTCATGGACAACCCCCAGGCGGTGGCGGACCGCTGGAAAGAGAACAACTCGGTCCGTGCCACCGCCGTCGCCAACCGCAAGGACAACGGCACGCTCCGTGCCCTGGTCGGATCGAAGGGCGTCGAACCGCTGTACCTCGACCTGAAGAACGAGGGTCCGCACGCACTCGTGGGTGGAACCACGGGCGCCGGAAAATCCGAATTCCTGCAGTCCTGGGTCATGGGCATGGCGGCCGCGTACAGCCCGGACCGGGTGAGCTTCCTGTTCGTGGACTACAAGGGCGGTGCCGCCTTTGCCGACTGCCTGCACCTGCCCCACACCGTGGGCCTGGTAACCGATCTCTCGCAGCACCTGGTGCGCCGCGCCCTGACCTCCCTCCGGGCCGAACTGCACTACCGGGAGCACCTGCTCAACCGGAAGAAGGCAAAGGACCTCCTGGGCCTCCAGCGCGAGGCGGATCCCGAGGCCCCGCCGTACCTCATCATCATCGTGGACGAGTTCGCTGCCCTCGCCACCGAAGTCCCCGAGTTCGTGGACGGTGTGGTGGATGTGGCAGCCCGCGGCCGTTCCCTGGGCCTCCACCTGATCCTCGCCACCCAGCGGCCCGCCGGCGTCATCAAGGACAGCCTGCGCGCCAATACCAACCTGCGGGTGGCGCTCCGCATGGCCGACGAGGAGGATGCCACGGACATTCTCGGCGTTCCCACGGCGGCCTACTTCGATCCCTCGATCCCGGGCCGCGGTGCCGCGAAGACCGGCCCCGGCCGGATCCAGGGCTTCCAGACCGGCTACGCCGGCGGCTGGACCACGGAAAAACCGCAGGCTCCGCAGATGGACATCGTGGAAATGGCGTTCGGATCGGGGCCCAGCTGGGCCGCGCCCGCGCCTGAGAAGCCCGTGCGGGAGGAACCTGCCGGCCCCAACGACATTGCGCGGATGACGGCCAACATCATCAAGGCAGCCGGGGTGCTTTCCATCGAGCCGCCACGTAAACCGTGGCTCAACGAGCTGGCGAAGACCTACGATTTCTCCAAGCTGCCCAACCCCAGGACGGACGAACGCCTCCTCCTGGGTGTGGCCGACGACCCCGCCCACCAGGACCAGCCCACCGTCTTCTACGAGCCGGACAAAGACGGCAACATGGCCATCTACGGAACGGGCGGATCGGGTAAGTCAGCCGCCCTGCGGGGCATCGCCATCGCTGCGGCAATCACTCCGCGCGGAGGCCCTGTCCACGTCTACGGCATCGACTGCGGTTCCTCCGGACTGAAGATGCTCGACGGCCTGCCGCACGTGGGCGAGATCATCAATGGCGACGACGTCGAACGCGTCGGAAGGCTGCTCCGGTGGCTGCGCGACGTGGCCGATGACCGCGCCGCCCGCTATTCCGAAGTCCGCGCCTCCACCATCGTGGAATACCGGAAGTTGGCCAACGACCCGGAAGAGAAGCGGATCTTCATCCTGGTGGACGGCATGTCCAGCTTCCGCGAAGCCTATGAATACAGCCGCCTCTCCGCACTGTGGGACATTTTCCTGCAACTGGCCACGGACGGCCGGCCGTTGGGCATCCACCTGGTAGTCACCGGCGACCGGCCCAATTCCGTCCCGGCCTCGCTGCTGGCGTCGATCCAGCGGCGCCTGGTGCTGCGGCTCTCGTCCGAAGACGATTACATTTCGCTGGATGTACCGAAGGACGTCCTGAGCCAGGCGTCGCCCCCGGGCCGCGGCCTGCTCGGAGCCCATGAGGTCCAGCTTGCCGTGCTCGGCGGCGACTCGAACCTGGCGCTGCAGGCGCGCGAGGTGCACAAGCTCAGCGAGGCCATGCTGCGCCAAGGCATGGATAAGGCGCCGCAGATCGAACGGCTGCCCGAACAGGTTGACCTGGACATTCTTCCGGCCGGCAGCCAGGACCTTCCGGTCATCGGTGTGGACGACGAAACGCTCCAGCCGGCCGAGATCATGGCCAAGGGCCCGCTGCTCGTTGCCGGTCCGCCAGGTGCCGGCCGGACAGTTGCCCTGGTCACCATGGCCTACGCCCTGCGCCGGTCTAACCCCGGCGCCGAACTGATCTACATCGGCTCCCGCCGGTCCGCCGTGGCGTCGCTGAAGGTATGGAACCGGTCACTCGTTGGCCCTGATGACGTCGAGGAGGCCATTGACGGACTGGTGGACTACTCCGCGGAGAACCCCGGCAGGCTTGCCATCTTCATCGAGGGTCTTACCGAGTTCACGGACACCGGCGCCGAGTCCGGCATCGAGCGGCTTGTCACCACGTCCATCAAGTCCGATCAGTGGGTGGTGGGAGAGTCTGAAACCTCCACCTGGTCCTCGGCCTGGTCGTTGTCGCAGCCGTTCAAATCCGGCCGGCGGGGACTGCTGATCAACCCCGGCGACATCGAAGGCGACAGCCTGCTCAACACCTCACTGGGCAAGATCAGTTCGGACTTCATTCCGGGGCGCGGTTACATTGTGGGCCGGGGCAAGGTCCGCAAGCTGCAAATCGCGCTGCCCCCTGAGAACCGCAACCAGACCGAACCGGACCTGGGCCGCGTGGGAGCGGCACGGTGAGTGGTGCATGGGGAGCGGTGCCCATCGACGATGGGTTGGACCGCGGGATAGGTTCTAGGTAATGGATCTTCCGGATGAGCCGGGGGCCGCTGGGGAGCCGATCGGATCGGGTCCGTTGACTAAAGGGAGATAACTAATGGCTATTTGGGGTGCAGACATTGCTCAGCTCAAGGCGCTCGGAACCAAGCTGCAGGCTGGTTCGTCCGAGATTGAGAAGCAGAAGTCGCAGCTGTCGAAGGCTCTTGAC